>JBKPCZ010000038.1:0-3361 GCA_046727665.1 Chloroflexota bacterium | reverse complement strand
GCGCGAGACCGGGCTCGATGCGGTGTGGCTCAAGGTCGAGGGCGCGAATCCGACCGGCTCGTTCAAGGATCGCGGGATGGTCGTCGCGGTCGCGAAAGCGCTCGAAGAGCGGTCGGGCGCCGTCCTGTGCGCGTCGACGGGGAACACCGCCGCGTCCGCCGCGGCCTATGCCGCGCGCGCCGGTCTTCCCTGCACCGTCGTCCTGCCCGCCGGCTACGTCGCGCTCGGCAAGCTCGTCCAGGCGATCGCCTTCGGCGCGACCGTCGTCGCCGTCCGCGGCCCTTTCGACGCCGCGCTCGCCGTCGTGAAGGAGCTGGCGTCGCAGGGCGAGGCGACGCTCGTGAACAGCGTCAATCCACATCGTCTCGAGGGGCAGAAGACCGCCGCCTTCGAGATCTGCGAGACCCTCGGCGAGGCGCCCGACGCGCTGTTCATCCCCGTCGGCAACGCCGGGAACATCACGGCGTACTGGCGCGGATTCGTGGAGGCCGTGGGCGCCGGGATGTCGACGCGCCGGCCGCGCATGTACGGCTGGCAGGCGGAGGGCGCCGCCCCGATCGTCCGCGGGCAGCCCGTCGCGGAACCCGAGACGATCGCGACCGCGATCCGGATCGGCGCGCCGGCGTCGTGGCAGGGCGCGCTGCGCGCGCGCGACGAGTCCGGCGGCGCGATCGAGGCCGTGAGCGACGCGGAGATCATGGACGCGTACAAGGATCTCGCCCGCCGCGAGGGTATCTTCGTCGAGCCCGCGAGCGCGGCGTCGGTCGCCGGGCTGCGCAAGCGCGCGCACGCGCGTGGTCTGCAGGGAGTCTCCACCGTGGTGTGCGTGCTGACGGGCAACGGTCTCAAGGATCCCGACACCGCGCGCTCGCTCACGCGCGAGCTCGTCGAGGTGGATGCGACGGCCGACGCCGTGATGGGCGCGCTCGCGCACACCGCCCGAGCCTAGTGGCGTCTTCGTGACCGAGCTGCGCATCCGCGTGCCTGCCTCGAGCGCGAACCTCGGTCCGGGTTTCGATTCGTTCGCCGTTGCGCTCCCGATCCTGGCGGAGTTCGACCTGCGTCCGGCGAAGACCTGGTCGATCACGGTCGAGGGCGACGGTACGGGCGTGCCGGTGGACGACGAGAATCTCTTCCTGGTGTCGGCGCGCGCGGCCGCGAAGTCCGCGCGTCGCGAGCTCGTCGCGCAGCACGTGACCCAGCGTTCGGCGATCCCCATCGCGCGCGGGCTCGGCTCCAGCGCGGCGGCGATCGTGGGCGGCGCGGTGGCGGCCAACGCGCTGCTCGGCGAGCCGTTCGACCGCCGCACGCTGCTACGGATCGCGAGCGAGGTCGAGGGCCACGCCGACAACGTCGCCGCCGCGCTCTACGGCGCGTTCACCGTCGCGCTGCCCAACGAGGGCGGCCCGGTCGCGACGCGCCTGGTCTTTCCACGGGCCTGGCGGATCTGCCTGCTCATACCCGGACAGCCGCTCTCCACCGAGCAGGCGCGGGCCGTCCTCCCGCCGCAGGTCTCGCGCGATGACGCGGTGTTCAACGTCGCGCATGGCGCTGCGCTCATCGCCGCGGTCATGCGCGCGGATGGCGCGCTGCTCGCGCTCGCGATGGCCGACCGCCTCCATCAGGCGGCGCGCACCAAGCTCGTTCCCGCGCTCGGCGAGATCATCATTGCTGCGCGAGAGGCCGGTGCGTTCGGCGCGGCGCTGTCGGGCGCTGGCCCGAGCGTTCTCGCGGTCGCGCCGACGCGGCTCGCCTCGCGTGTCGTCTCCGCCATGGAGGAGGCGGCCGCCGCAGCGGGCGCTCCCGGGCGCGGACGCGTGCTGCGGGTGCGCGCGGCCGGCGCGCAGGTTCTGAAATGAGCAGGTTCTGAGGTGACGCGTCTTGCGCTGCTCGCCGATCCCGCGGTGCGCTCGGCCTTCGCGCGCGAAGTCGGTCGCGGTATCGAGTACCACGGCGTCCTTCCCTCGACGCAGACGCGCGCGCGGGAGCTCGCGGCAGAGGGTGGCTCGCGCGGGATCGTCGTCGCGGACGAGCAGAGCGCCGGGCAGGGAACGCGCGGTCGCGTGTGGGTCGCGCCGCGAGGCACGAGTCTCCTCGCGTCGTGGATCGTCCGGCCCGCGCCGGTCGCACCGGCGCTGTTCGCCGCGCTCGCCGGGGTCGCGATCGCACGGACCCTCGACGCGCTGACGGGCGCGGATGCCCGCCTAGAATGGCCGAACGACGTCCACGTCGAGGGAAGGAAGGTCGCGGGCGCGCTCGCGCATGCGACATCGGATGGCCGCGGTGGCGTGCTCGTGCTCGGTATCGGCATCAACGTGCATCAACGGCGTGACGATCTGCCCGCGGAGCTGCGCGAGCGAGCGATATCGCTCGCGATCGCCGGCTATCCGGTCGACCGCCTCGCGCTGCTCGCGCGGCTGACGCGCGAGCTCGATCGGCTCGAAGACACCGCGGAGCGCGCCGTCGCGCTCGACGAGTGGCGCCGGCGTTCGACGTTCCTCGGCAAGAGCGTCGAGGTCCGCGCGGGAGAGCGGGCACCGCTGCGCGGCATCGCGACGGCGATCGCGGACGACGGCGCGCTGCTCGTGAGCACCTCATCGGGCACCGAGCGCATCGTTGCGGGTGAGGTCGCCCTCGCTTGAGCGAGCGCTTCGCGATCGTCGTCGATGGCACCGCCTGTCTCACGCCGGAGCTGCAGCGCGAGTTCGACATCCGCTGGCTTCCACTGCATGTCGACATCGGCTCTGAGACATTCACCGCGAATGTCGATCTGAGCGCCGAGGAGTTCTACCGTCGCATCGCGGCGCCGGGTGTTCTCACCGGCACGTCGCAGCCGAACATGGGCGAATGTCGTGACGTCTACGACGCCATCGTGGCCGAGGGGACGAAGCAGCTCCTGGTCCTCACGATCGCGACGGAGCTCTCGGGCACGTTCTCGGTCGCGAGCACGACCGCCCAGGCGATGCCCGGTGTGAGGATCGAGGTTATCGACACGCGGTCCCTCGCCGGCGGCATCTCGCTCATCGCGACGGCCTGCGCGCGTCTGCGTCGCAGCGGCGGCTCTTTCGAGCAGGCGGTGGTGCTCTCACAGAAGCTCTCGGGAAAGATCCCGATCTACGCGGTCGCAGACACGCTCGAATATCTGAAGCGGTCCGGCCGCGTCAGCGGCGCCCAGGCCCTCTTCGGCTCGATGTTGAAGATGAAACCGATCCTCGAGGTCGCGAACGGCGTCGTCCACCCGGCGGATCGGGTGCGCACGCGGGAGAGGGCGGTCGAGCGGATGAAGGAGCTCGTCGCGGCCCGCCTTCCCGAGGGGACGCGCATCCACGCCTGCACGCTGCATACGAACGTCCCCGATCGC
>JBKPCZ010000037.1:0-7523 GCA_046727665.1 Chloroflexota bacterium | reverse complement strand
CAGGAAGCCGACCACCTCGCCCGGATCGATGCGGAACGTGATGCCGTCCACCGCGAGCACCTCGCGATAGCGGCGCCGGACGAAGGAGCGGAACGTGGCGGCCAGACCGGTCTCGCGCTCGGTGACGCGATAGACCTTGCGCAGCGCGCGCACGTCTACGACGGGCGCATCCATGGGGCGCACAGCCTACACGCCGAGGCCGCGCGGCGAATGAGGACTGCGCGACAGTTCCGCTACTCGAGCAACCGTGCGCGGATGCGCTCGACATCGTCCGCATGGAGTCCGGCTCGTGTGAGATACGCGTCGGCGCCGCCGTGGCGCGTGCGCAGGTGCGCGAGCGTCGACAGCATCGTCTCGGGCCGCGCGTCGTACGAGCGAACGAGTCGCGCGCGTTCCTCGGCATCCGGCGCGGCCGCGAGCGCCGCGGCGAGCTCGTCCGCGAGACCCGCCTCCGACAGCGCGTAGTCCGCGGCGATCTGCACGTCGTCGACGCCGACAAGGCCCAGCAGCAACGCGACGGCGATACCGGTACGGTCCTTGCCCGCGAGGCAGTGGATGAGCACGCCACCGGGCGTCGCGTGCGCCACGACGCGCGCCATGGCCACGATCTGCGCAGCACGCCGGTCGAGGACGAACGCGTCGCGCTCCGCACGGGTGCGCGTGACGCCGTCCATCTCCCGCCACAGCTCCTCGCTCTGCTGCGGGACCAGCACGTAGTCGACGCCGTGCTCGTGCCAGACGGGATCCGGATCCCTCTCGACCTCCCGAGGCGTGCGCAGATCGATGACGGTCCGCACGCCGTGAGCGACGAGCGCGAGGCGACCGTGATCTTTGAGCCGGCAGAGCTGGTCGGAGCGGATGAGCGCGCCGCGCCGCACGCGCCGCCCGTCCACCGTGGTCAGCCCTCCGAGATCTCGCACGTTGAGGCACGCGTCCCACGCCAGCACGCGGGTGGTCTCGTCCGTGCTAGCCCCCGACGACGCGGCGGATGTCGGCGATGCTGACGACGACGAGGAGCAGGAGCAGCAGCACGAAGCCGACGGCATGTACCGCGGCCTCGGCCTGCGGCGAGAGCCGCACGCGGAAGAGGCCGCCGAGCAGGACGAAGAAGAGACGTCCACCGTCCAGACCCGGGAACGGGATGATGTTCAGCACGGCGAGGTTCACCGACAGCACGCCCACGAGCTTGAGGAAGGTCGGGAGGCCGTACTGCGCGACCTGCCCCGTGACGCGGAAGATCTCGATGGGGCCACCGACCTGCGGGCCGCCGGTCGAGGTGCGCGGCGCGAGCAGCTGGGCAGGTAGCTCGGCGATCTGCGCGACGACCTGACCGGAGAGCGACACCGCTTCTCGAAATGCGTCCGGCAGCGCCAGCGTCTTTTCGCCCTGCACCTCTTCGAGGCGGATGCCGAGCGGACCCTCGCCTTCGGGTGGCTCGGCGCGCGGGACCGCCTTGATCGGAGGAAGCCGACGCCCGTCACGCTCGATATCGAGCGTCACCTCCTGGTCGGGGTGGAGTCGGGCCTGGCTCTTGACGTAGTTGACGAGATCGCCCGAGCGCGTGATCTCCTTCCCATCGATGGCGCGAACGATGTCGCCGACCTTGATGCCGGCCAACTGCGCCGGTGAATCGGCCGCGACCTGGTCCACACGCACGTCGCCGGTCGAGGCCGTCGTGCCGGTCGCGAAGGCGATCGTCAGGACGACGAGCGCGAGCACCATGTTCATCGTCACGCCGGCGACGAGGACGATGGCCTGCGCCCACCACGGCTTCGAGGTGAACGAGCCGGGCTCTCCCTCGCCGGCCTGTCGGATCGAGAAGTCGTCCTGGCCGAGGATGCGCACGAAGCCGCCGAAGGGGATGGCGTTGATGCTGTAGTCGATGCCGCCGTGGCGGATCGCGGCGATCCGCGGTGGGAAGCCGAACGCGAACTCGAGCACCTTCATGCCGAGCAGACGGGCGGTGAGGTAATGACCGAACTCGTGGACCGCGATGATCGCGGTGAACGTGAGCAGGAACAGGATCAGCGTGGGGAGGAAATCCATCTCCGGTTACGCCAGCGCCGGCGCCGCTTCGAGCGCCGTGCGCACGGCGCGGTCGACGCCGAGGATCTCGCCGAGGTCGGGCGACGCGGGTGCGCGCTGCGCCGAGCCGAGCGACGCGCCGCGCCGCAGGTAGCCCGCGATCTCGTCGAAGCGGATCTCGCCGCGCAGGAAGCGCGCGACCGCGATCTCATCCGCGGCCGATAGGCCGATCATCGCCGGAAGGTCGCCGGAGCGCGCCGTGTCGAGCACGGCCACGAGGCACGGGTAGCGCCGGTGGTCCGGCGCGCCCTCGAATCGCAGAGTGCGCACGCGCGACCAGTCGAGCCGCGCCGCCGGAGACGGCGCGCGGTCCCACAGCAGCGCGTACTGGATCGGAAGGCGCATGTCGGGCTCGGCCAGCTGCGCCTTCACGCTCCCATCGGAGAACTCGACGAGAGCGTGGATGACGCTCTCCGGATGCACGACGATGTCGATGCGCTCGTATGGGGTCCCGTAGAGCCAGTGCGTCTCGACGACCTCGTAGCCCTTGTTCGCGAGCGTCGCCGAGTCGATCGTGACTTTCGGGCCCATCTTCCAGGTCGGATGCCGCAGCGCCTCATCCGCGGTGACCGACCCGAGCTCGTCGATCGGACGCTCGCGGAAGGGGCCGCCGGACGCGGTGATGGCGATGCGTGAGACATCGCTGGTGCGCTCGCCGACCAGGCACTGCCAGAGCGCGCAGTGCTCGCTGTCCACCGGACGGAGCCGGTCCCCCGCCCCGCCAGCGAGCGGCGCGACGAGATGCCCGCCGGTCACGAGGACCTCCTTGTTCGCGAGCGCGACCCGCTTACCGGCCTGCAGCGCCGCGATCGTCGGCGCGAGGCCGGCGATGCCCGGCGTCGCGACGAGCACGAGGTCGACGTCGGCCCGCGTCGCGAGTTCGCAGAGCGCGTCGTCCCCGTCGCGCTTCTGCAGCACGGCCGCCGCGGCGCCGGTCTCCGTCGCAAGCGCATCGAGCGCGCTCGCGTTGCGTGCGGACGCGAGCGCCGTGACGCGCAGACGGTCACGATGCGACCGGACGACGTCGAGCGCCTGGCGCCCTATCGAGCCGGTCGCGCCGAGGATCGCGAGCCGTGTCACCACCCGACCATCATCCCACCCAGCGCGTCTCGCGATCAGGTCTGACCCCGCCTCCGCACATCAAGCGACGCCGCGCGCGAGCCAGAGGACGAACGCGACCGCGGGTGCGACGAAGATGAGACTGTCGATGCGGTCGAGGACGCCGCCGTGCCCGGGGAGGAGCGTTCCGGAGTCCTTCGCGCCGGCGGCGCGCTTGATCGCCGATTCGAGCAGATCGCTCGCGAAGCCGACCGGTCCGATGAGGACCGCGAGCAGCAACGTCGGCCCGGTCTTGATGCCGGCCGACGCGGCGATGAGCATCGCGACGACCGCGGCGGCGGCGAAGCCGGCGAGCGTGCCCTCCCAGGTCTTGCCCGGGCTGATGCGCGGCGCGATCCTGCGACGACCCATCCGCGCGCCGACCACGTACGCCGCCACGTCGGCGGCCCACGTCGGGACGAGCGCCACGAGGAGCCACACCGGCAGCGTCCCGAGCCAGCCGCGTGTCGCGTCGTCGCCCGCGAGCCAGAGCTCGACGAGGAAGCCGAAGAAGTACCCGAGGTAGAGCGCGCCGCCGAGCGTGAAGACCGCGCCGAGCACGGCGGGCTGCGAACGGCCGCGCACGCCCTGCTCGACGAAGACGGCGATCGCGACCACGCCGAATGCCGCGACGACCGCGAACGTCCACGCGGTGAGGTCCCTGGGCGATCCGGCGGCGTACAGATGCGCGGCGAGGAAGAGGACGACGAACACGGAGCCGATCAGCCAGGGCTGAAAAGACCGGTAGCGGAAGAGCGCGCGGAGCTCGAAGTAGCCGAGCACCGCCAGGATCGCCACGAGGACCGCGAAGGTCGGCGAGGGCGCAAAGAGCGCCGCGAGCACGACCACGCCGTACACGAGCGCAGTGACGGTGCGGCGCTCGAGATCGGCGATGCCGACGGCCGGCACGCTAGCGCCCAAAGCGCCGTTCACGTTTCGCGTACGAGCCGAGCGCTTCGTCGAGATCGCGCACCGAGAAGTCCGGCCACAAGACCGGCGTCGCCCACATCTCGGCGTACGCGACCTCCCACAGTAGGAAGTTCGATACACGGAGCTCGCCCCCGGTGCGGATGAGCAGATCTGGATCGGGGTGATCCGGTGCGTACAGACGCGACGCGATGGCCGCCTCGTCGACGGCGTCCGGGGCGAGCCCGTCACCGACGATGCGCCGCACCGCGTCGACGATCTCAGCGCGTCCTCCGTAATTGAACGCGAGCGTCATGACGCCGCGTGCGCACTTCGACGTGGCCTCGACCGCGCCGGCGATCGACCGCTGGAGCCCGGGTGAGAGCTCGTGAAGCCGGCCGATGACCTCGAGGCGGACCTCGTCGCGCACGAGCGAATCGGTCTCACGGCGGATCGTCTCCTCGAGGAGCGCCATGAGGCCACGCACCTCTTCCTCGTCACGCGACCAGTTCTCGGTGGAGAAGGAGTACAGCGTCAGGTACTCGACCCCGCGCTCGCGTGCGGAGCGGAGGGTCTTGCGGATCGTCTCGACACCAGCGCGATGGCCTGCGATGGCCGGCAGGTGGTGCTGGCGCGCCCAGCGGCGATTACCGTCCATGACGATGGCGATGTGCCGCGGGATGGCGCTCATGCGCTCGCTAAACGGCGAGGATCTCTTTCTCTTTGGCGGAGCCGATCTCATCCGCGAGCAGGATGTAGCGGTCGGTCAGCTTCTGCAGCTGGGCTTCCGCGCGCTTCACCTCGTCGGTGGTCACGCCCGAGCTCTTCTCCTTCGCGCGCATCTCGTCGTGCGCGTGGCGGCGAAGGGTGCGGATCTCGACGCGCCCCTCTTCGACCTTCTTGTGCAGCTGCTTGACCATGTCTTTGCGCCGCTCCTCGGTGAGCGCCGGGATGTTCAGGCGGATGATCGCGCCATCCGTGTTCGGCGCGAGTCCCAGGTCGGAGGACTGGATCGCCTTCTCGATCGACTTGATGAGGTTGCGATCGTAGGGCTGGATGACGATGAGGCGCGGCTCCGGCGCGCCGATCTGAGCGAGCTGGAGCAGCGGCGTCGGCGTTCCGTACGCCTCGACCTCGAGCTGCTCGACCAGCGAGGGCGCCGCCCGGCCGGTGCGCACGGTGGCGACATCGTGCTTCAGCGCGTCGATCGCCTTCTTGAAGCGCGCCTCGGTCTGCGCGAGGACATCCTCGAGCGCCATCAGCTGTGCACCAGCGTCCCGATCTGCTCGCCCTTCGCCGCACGCAGCAGCGCGTCCTTCTGCGAGATGTCGAAGATGATGATGGGGATATCGCGATCCTCCGCCAGCGCCGCGGCGGTCGCGTCCATGATGCCGAGCCGCTTGTCGAGCAGATCGCGGTGCGTGAGCTCGTCGATCTTCTTCGCGTCCTTCGTCGTCCGCGGGTCGGCGTCGTACACGCCGTCGACCTGATTCTTGCCCATGAGGATCGCGTCGGCGCCGATCTCGGCCGCGCGGAGCGTCGCCGCGGTGTCGCTGGTGAAGTACGGATTGCCGGTACCGGCCGCGAAGATGACCACGCGTCCCTTCTCGAGATGGCGGATCGCCTTGCGGCGGATGTACGGCTCCGCGACGTCCTGGATCGTGATGGCCGACTGCACGCGGGTCTGCACGTCGAGCTGCTCGAGCGCCGACTGCAGCGCGAGCGCGTTGATCACCATCGCCAGCATCCCCATGTAGTCGGCCGTCGCGCGGTCGATGCCGTGCTCCGCGACCGCGGCGCCACGCATGAAGTTGCCGCCGCCGATGACGATAGCCACCTCGGCCGGAAGATCGCGCACCTTGCGGATCTCCTCGGCCAGGTAGCGGACGTACTGCGGCGAGATGCCGAACTTGCGCTCGCCGAGGAGCGCCTCGCCGGAAAGCTTGAGCAGCACCCGGCTGTATTTGGCCGCGCCGCGCTGCGTCATCGCGTGGAGTCTAGGACCCGCCGAGCTCGAAGCGTTGGATGCGCCGGACGTGCACGTTCTCTTTCGTCGACGCGGCCACATCCGTGACGAGGTCCTTGATCTTCTTCGACGCGTCGCGGATGTAGGGCTGCTCGAGCAGCTCGTCCACGCTCGCGGGCTGCATGGCGGCCACCTGCATGGCGATCTCCTGCGCGAGCTTCTGGAAGTCCTCGCCCCGCGAGACGAAGTCCGTCTCGCTCGCGAGCTCCACGAGCGCGCCCACGCGCCGGTTGGAGTGGACGTACGAGGCGATGACGCCTTCCTTCGCGTCGCGCTCCGACTTCTTCGCGACGGACTGGATACCGCGCTCCTTGATGAGCGCGAGCGCCTTCGCGTAGTCGCCGCCGGTCTCCTCGAGCGCGCGCTTGCAGTCCATGACGCCCGCGCCGCTCTCGCTGCGCAGGCGTTGCACGTCTTTGGGATCGATCTTGGCCATCAGCACTTAGCTCTCCTCGGTCGTCTTGATTTCAGCGGTCGCTTCGGCCTCGACGTCGGCGGCGACGTCCTCTTCTTCCTCTTCCGGCTCGGGCTCGTAGACGCGCGGCGTGCGCTTGGCACGCGGCACACCGATGCCCTCTAGCTCGGCAGCGGTCGTCGAGGGGGCGTAGCCCATGTCCTCGGGGCTGGCCTCCTTGCGGCTCGCGTCGAACATCGCGCGTCCCTCGATGATCGCGTCGGCCATCTTCTGGCAGATGAGCTTCACCGCGCGGATCGCATCGTCGTTCGCCGGGATGATCACGTCGATGAGATCGGGGTCGCAGTTCGTGTCGACCATCGCCACGACCGGGATCTCGAGCCGCCGGGCTTCCTCGACCGCGATGTGCTCGCGGTGCGGGTCGACGACGAAGAGCGCCGACGGATGGCGCTTGAGCTCGCGCACGCCGGAGAAGTAGCGGTCGAGGTGCACGAGCTCGTCGTCCAGGCGGAGGGCGTCCTTCTTCGGCATCGTGGCGAAGTCGCCCCGCTCCTTGCGCTCGTGCAGCTCGTTCAGCCGGTTGATGCGCTTCTGGATGGTCACGAAGTTCGTGAGGAATCCGCCGAGCCAGCGCTGGTTCACGAAGTGCATGCCAGCGCGCTTGGCCTCCTCGGCGATCGACTCCTGGGCCTGCTTCTTCGTGCCGACGAACAGGACCTGCCCGCCTTCGCCCGCGAGGTCGCGGACGAACACGTACGCGTCTTCGACGCGCGTGAGGGTCTGCTGGAGGTCGATGATGTGGATCCCGTTGCGCTCCATGAAGATGAAGCGCTTCATCTTCGGGTTCCACCGGCGTGCCTGGTGTCCGAAGTGGACCCCGGACTCCAGGAGCTGTTTCATGGTGACGACGGCCACGTGGGCCTCCCTTTCTTTCCTCCGCCTCCGTCAGCTCCCTCGTGTCGCCGGCGCGAGGCGCGGTCGGCGAGGGCACGA
>JBKPCZ010000036.1:0-7452 GCA_046727665.1 Chloroflexota bacterium | reverse complement strand
GGCCGCAGGTTGACCTTCGCGCCCTTCGCGAAGCGATCGCGCAGTCCGCGCTCGTCCAGCCCGCGCGCGGTGTCGTGCCGCAGGAACACGACCCCGCCGCTCATGCCCGAGCAGATCCAGCGTCCCGGATCGCCGAGGACGACCGCGCGGCCGCCGGTCATGTACTCGAACGCGAAGCCGCGCAGGTCGCCGCCAAAGAGCACCTCGGCGCCCGAGAGCCGGATGCCCGCGCGCGCATCCGCGCCGCCCTGCACGTAGAAGCGGCCGCGCTGCGCGCCATAGCCGAAGCACTTCCCCACCGAGCCGTCGACCCAGTCGCCACTCGCGTTGCGCGCCTTCAGCACCGCGAAGGTGCCGCCGAGCGCGGTCTTCGCGGCGCCGTCCTGCGCGCCGCCGGCGATGCGCAGCGACACGCCGTCGGTCGCGTACGCGCCGAAGCCGTTGCCTGCCACCGAGCCGTGACCGAATGACGACGCGAGCTCGGTGACGACGGCGCCCGCGATGCGCTGGCGCGCGAGCTGGCCGGCGGTCGCAGTCGCGACGAAACGGTGCTCGCTGCCGAGACGTGGGCGGTCCGCCTCGTCTCCATCGCGGACCTCCAGCTCGACGTTGGGCCCGCCCGCCGCGGCGAGCACGCGAAGCTCGCGGCCGCCGCGACGGACCGGACCCGCAGGAAGGAGAAGCCCGGTGAGATCGATGCGATCGAGACCGCGCGCCTGCGCGAGGAGGTCGGTGCGGCCGACGAGGTCTTCGGTGCTGGACACGCCGAGACGTCCCGCGATCCGCGCGAGCTCGTCACGCAGCGCACCGAAGAAGCGCATGAGATTCGTGACGGCGCGCTCGAACTCCTGCGGCTCGAAGCGCTTCAGACCGCGCTCGGTCGCCTCGACCGCCGAGCCGATCTGCGTCGCGATGCCGACGTGGCAGGTGTCGAGCTGGCAACCGCGGCAGATCGTGCAGCCGATCGCGACCATCGCCAGTGTCCCGAAGCCGACACGGTCCGCCCCGAGGCACATCATCTTCGCGACGTCGAGCGCGCTCTTCATCCCGCCATCGCACCAGAGCTCGACCTTGTCGCGCAGACCCGACGCGACGAGCGCCCGGTGCGCCTCGGTGACGCCGATCTCCGCCGGCAGGCCGGCGCGGCGCAGCGCGTGCTGCCGCGCGGCACCGGTGCCCCCGTCGTAGCCGGAGAGCGTGATGATGTCGGCGCCGGATTTCGCGATGCCGCAGGCGATGATCCCGATGTCGGGCACGACCGGCACCTTCACCGACACGCGCGCCCGCGGGTTCACGGTCTTGAGCTCGTGGACCACCTGCGCGAGGTCCTCGATCGAGTAGATGTCGTGGTTGTTCGAGGGCGAGATGAGGTCGACGCCGGGCTGCGCGTTCCGCGCCAGGGCGACCTTCACCGACACCTTACGCGCGGGGAGGTGACCGCCCTCGCCGGGCTTGGCGCCCTGCCCGATCTTGATCTCGAGGTAATCGGACGAGTTCGCGAGCAGCGCGGACACGCCGAAACGCCCGGAGGCGATCTGCTGGCCGCGATTGCGCGGGTACTTGCCGATGAGGTCGGGCAGCTCGCCGCCCTCGCCGTTGATGCAGAGGAGATCCATCCGCGCCATCGCCTCGGCGTACGCGCGGTACGCGGTCTCGCCTTGCGATCCGAACGACATCGACGAGATGTAGAAGGGCGCCTCGTGATCGCCGGCACGCGTGCGCGCCGGGGCCGCCGTCTCGTCCGCGAGCGGGGCGCGGAAGTCGAGGAGATGCCGCAGCGAGACGGGGTGCGCGCGCTCGAAGTCCTCGAGCTTGTCGGCGTAGGCGCGGTATGGCTGCTCGCCGTTCGCGACGGCGCCCGCGGCCTTCCACACGCGCGGGTAGAGGCGGAAGACGGGCTCGATCCGCGCCGGCCGCCGCTCGCGGAGCATCGTGCCGCGGTCGAAGCCGTCGGCGCCGATGCGCTCCCACGAAAGACCGCGCTCGTCGGTCGCGCAGAACGTCGCGATGCCGAGCATCCGCGCAACTTCTGGCGCGACACCGATCGCGGACAGCTGCCGCCCGTACCCGCGGATCTCGTGCACGCCGAGCGTCGAGATCACCTTCTCCATCCCCTTGCGAAGCGCCTCGACGAGATTCGGCAGCGCATCGGGATCGCCGAGCGAGAGCGCGTACTCGAGCAGCAGATAGGGATTCACGGCATCGGCGCCCAGGGCGAGCGCGACCATGAGGTCGTGGAGGTTGCGCAGGCTGCCGGCCGACACGATGAGCGCGCACTCGCGTCGCAGCGATCCGTTGCGCGACGGCTGCGTGATGAGCGCGCGGTGCGCCGCGGCGACGACGAGGAGCGGATCGATCCAGGCGCGACCTTCTTCGACGACGTGGCGGTCCTGAACGACGACGAGCGTCGCGCCACCGCGCACGCCGCGGCACGCCTGCGCGCCGAGACGCGCGAGCGCGTCGCGCGGGTGCTCTTCCCAGTCGCGGTCGGCCTCGAGGATCACCGGCACGCGCGCGCCGTCGGCGGTGAACTGCGCCACGACGTCCTCGACGATCCACGTCCCGAGCCGGTTGGCGAGGCCGCGGTGGTCGTCGCCGCGCAAGCCTGTCTCCGGCGCGTGTCCGCCGAGGAGGATCGGCGTGCGCAGCTCGATCCAGCGGCCGCGATCGCCGTGGCGCGTCGACGCGGCGCGCGGCGACGGTCGCGGCCCGAGGAGCGCGCGCGTGGAGAAGTGCTCGATCTCGCGCTCGCGGTCGATCGCGGGGTTGGTGACCACAGCGACGGTCTCGTGCAGGTAGTCCGCGAGGTTGGGCCGCGCCGCGGACAGCGCCGCGAGCGGCCCGTCCCAACCGAGCGAGCCGATGGGCTCGTTCGCGGTCTGCGCGGCGAACTGCGCCATCTTGAGGTCGTCCGGCTCGAAGCCGAGCGACGCGAACTGCTGCTCGCGCCGCTGTGACGGGTCGTCGAGCTCGTCGGGCGGGGTCGCGATCTGCCAGCGCGCCGGCGGTTCGCGCCGCCCGCCAGGTCGGGTGACGCTCTCGAGCGGCTCGAGCGGGCCACCGGTCGTGATGCGCTCGCGCAGGCCCTCGACCGTCACGCCGCGCATCGTGCGATCCGCGACGAACGTCCGCCGCAGCGCGTCCTGGTCGAGGAATCGCCACCCCGCGTGCGTGCGGCGCAGACCGACGCGCTCGCCGGGTCCCAGCGGATACGGGTCACGGATGTATCGCTCGAGCGGTATGAACCCGCGCTCGCTCGCGAAGAAATGCTCGTCCGGCGTTTCGACGTGCCACAGCGGACGCAGTCCGAGCGCGTCGACGCCGAAGAGACAAGTGTCGCCGACGCGCGCGAGGAACGCGGCCGGACCCTGCGCGAACGGACCGAACGCGGCGCGCGCCTGCAGATAGAGATCCTGCAGCTCGTCGGGCATGCGCTTGATCTCGTTGACGATCGGCGGGAAGAGCAGCTCGATCGCCTCGATCGGCGTGAGCCGCAGGCCGAGGACCATGCCGCGAAGCACCGCGTCGACGTCCTGCGAATCGCTGCCGGAGCGCGAGAGCGGGATGCGCAGCGCCTTCGCTTCTTCGCGGAAGCGCCCGATGGTGTTGATCTCCCCGTTGTGCGCGAACGAAGCAAAGGGCTGGACGCGGTCGAAGCTGGTGCTGGTGTTCGTCGCATAGCGGTTGTGCCCAAAGGCCATCGAGGTGGCGAAGCGCGGATCGCCGAGGTCCGCGAAGTAGTGGGGCAGCTGGTGACCGGAGCCGCGCATCTTGTAGACCGCGGTATGCCGCGACATGCTGACGACCGTCGCGGCCGTCAGACGCTCGATCTCGACCGACGCCTCGTACAGCGCGCGCGATCCCGGTCCGTCGCGCGTGGGCGTGAGGAGCGCGACCTGCCAGAAGCGCGGCTCCTCGATGCGGCCGCGCGGACCGAGCACGGCGCTGTCGGTCGTGCCTTCGCGCTCGACGAGGATCTCGATGCCGTGACGCGCGAGGCTGCGGCGAACGGCCGCTTGATCCGCGTCGCCATCGCTCGGCGGAACGAACAGGTGGCCGACCGCGAAGCGCCCGCCGCGCACGACCGCGGCGTCGTTCCCCGACGCGCGCAGCAGGTCCGCCCAGAGGGCGCGCGGGATGTCGGTGAGGACGCCCGCCCCGTCACCCTCGCCGTCGACGAGGCCTGAGCGGTGCGCGAGCGCGGCCATGCCTCCGAGCACGGTGTCCAGCACCGCGCGCGACGGCCGGCCGTCCTTCCGGGCGGCCGAGACCAGCGCACAGGCATCGCGCTCGTCACTCACCGTGTTACCTCCCTTTGGAAACAGAAAAGCCTCCCGGTCCTGGGAGGCTTCGTCGGTCTCGACGTTCGCTAACGGACGCGACTCAGCCTCCACCTCCTGCGGCGGTTGCTGCTGCTGCCGAGATGCGAGCGAGCGTCACTGCGGCGTTTTGTAACGGATGGGAAGGTTGCGGAACAGCGTCGCGAAGGTGGCGAATCGGCGCTAGACGCGGACCCGCGCCGGAAGGACCTCGACGGCGTCACCCATCCGGATCGGGCCGTCGGCAGCAACGACGGTGCAGGTCGCACCACGGCGCCCCACGAGGGACGCCTGGAAGGCGACGACGTCAGCGACACCGACAAGCTCGCCGATGTGCAGACAGGGCGCGGCGTCGCCGTTCACGCGGAGCGTCAGACCGCCCACGCGCAGCTCGGTGTCGGGCGCGAGAGCGCTCACGCCGGGAAGACCTTCGATGGTGATCTGCTCGCGCAGATCGCCGGGCTGCAGGCCGAGCGCGTCATGCGTCGAGCGGTCGACGATCACGACGGCGCGCTTGGCGCTGTGCGCGTGCGAATCGCCCTCGATCCCGCCGCCGACGCGGCCGACGACCTCCGTGACGGCACGCGGACGCTCGCCGTGGCGTTCGTGCAGATGCAGGCCGATGACGCGGGCGTTCATGCGACCAGCCTAGAGCGTCCTCCGGACGATCGCGTTGTCGTCGCTCTTTTCGACGATCTCGAAACCCGCCTTCACGTACATCGACAGCGGCCCGACGTACATCGAGTAGACCCACCGCGATGGATCGATCTCGCCCAGGTACGGATACGCCTCGACTGCCGTCATACCGCGCTTCTTCAGGTGTTCGAGCGCGGCCTCGAGCAGCGCGGTGGCGATCCCTTGCCGGCGCTGATCGGGCGCCACGACGAAGCAGACGATGGCGCCGACGTTCGGGTCCTTCGGGCCTTCGACGTTGAGCAGCTCGTTCTTCGGTGCGGCATGGCACCATCCGACGACCCGCCCGAGCCGGTACGCGACAAGGCCATTCGCTTTCGCTGAGAGGATCAGCTCGGAGCGGAGCGCGCGGTTCTGTTCTTTCGTCCGCGACTCGTAGTCTTCGACGAGCCGCTCGGCGCAAAAGCACTTCGACCAATTCGGATTGTCCGCGTACGCGACCATGTCGAAGTAGTGCATCACTGCTTCGTGCTGATCGGGACTGATCGGCCGGATGGTCACATCCGCCATCGTCAATCGTCCACGACGATCTCGTCGCCGAGCGCAACGCGACCCCCAGTCTCGACGCGCGCCCAGACCCCGAACGCGAGCGCCTCGGTCGTCGCGAGGTCGCGGCGGTACTGCGCGAGGACCTTGAGCGTGTCGAGCGTGGGCTGACCCGTGTCCGGATCGAGCGTCGTCGTCACGCAGCGACCGACGTTCCCTGCGGGGACCACGACGGCCTTCCCGACGCGCACGCGCTTCCCGATCCAGCTGTCCTCCTCGTGCGCGGTGGCGCCGTCGATGCCGATGAGCATGCGGAAGCGCCGCGGATCGACCGGCGTCTGGACACCCGCCTGCTCGGCCAGCCGCTCGAGCGAAGCGAGGGACAGCATCGTGGCTCCGGCACGCTCGCCGGCACGGTCGTGGCCGTTGCCCGGCTCGTCGAGCCGGACCAGTCGAACGACGCGACCGAGGTACTCGCTCAAGGCCGCGGTCCACGGGCCCTCGACGAGATGGCCCGCGGCGTCGTGGCCGTAGACGTTGACCGCGATCGGCGCGCCGACGCGGACCGTGCCCATGACACGCTCGCCGTCCAGCGCGAGCTCGAGACGATCGGTGACGGGATCGAAGTGCGCGCCGATGGTGGTGACCGGCGCGAAACGCTTCCCGTTGAGGATGCGGCCCACGTCGTTGACCACGCAGAAACGGCGATCGTCGTCGACGCCGCGTGTCGTGAGCTCGACGTGATCGCGCGCCTCGATCGCGAGGCCTTTGACCGGCGCGACGAAGAGCCACGCGACCTTCACTGCCCAAGTCTTCCACACTGGCCTCATGCCGACGGTCTGGTCGATCGGCCACGGAACACGGACCATCGAGGAGTTCCTCGCCGTGCTCACCGAGGCCCGGATCGGAGCGCTCGTCGACGTGCGGAGCGCTCCCGGATCGCGACGGCACCCGCAGTTCGGCCAGTCGGCGCTCGCGTCGTCGCTCGAAGAGGCTGGCGTCCGATACGTGCACCTGCGCGGACTCGGCGGCCGGCGGAGGTCGGCGCCGGACTCGCCGCACGTCGCGCTGAAGGTCGACGCGTTCCGCGGCTACGCGGACCACCTGGCCACCGCTGAGTTCGCGGCCGACTACGCGAGCCTCGACGCGCTCGCGCGTGAGCTCCCAACGGCGTTCATGTGCGCGGAGACGCTGTGGTGGCGGTGCCATCGCCGGCTCCTCTCTGATCGTCTCACCGTCGACGGCTGGGACGTCGTGCATCTCCTGGCGCTCGGCAAGAGCGAACCGCATCGCTTGTGGGACGTCGCGCGCGTCGTCAATGGTGAGCTCGTATACGACGGCGGGGCGATACCGTTGGGCGGATGAGCCCCGGCCTGGTGATCGTCGGCGGAGCACCGGCCACCGGAAAGACGACGCTCGCGGTCGCGCTCGGCACATCCCTCGGATTGCCCGTCATCACCAAGGACGACGTCAAGGAGGCGCTCGCGGAGCCATTCGCGACGGGTGATCGCGAGTGGTCGCGCCGGCTCGGTTGGGCCGCGTCGAGGGTCCTGTATGTGATCGCAGAGCGTCTGCTCGTCGCCGGCGCGGGCGTCATCCTGGAGAGCAACTTCCGCCGCGAGTTCGAGGCTCCTCTCGCCACCCTCGCGCGGTACGCACCGACGGTCGTGATCGTGTGTCGCGTCCCGGATACGCTTCGCCGCCACCGCTTCGAAGAGCGTGCCGCCCGAGGACGGCATCGCGTACACATCGACGACGCGATCACCGCGGAGTGGAACGAGGACGACGCTGAGTTCCTCATCGACATCGATGAGCCGCGACTGATCGTCGACACGACCGATGGTTACAAGCCAGACCTTGAACGTGTGGTGGCGTTCGTTCGAAGCGCTACCGTTGCCATGCCATGAAGGGCGAGTGGCCGCCGGACTGGAGCGAGCGCGTTGCGGGCAAGGAC
>JBKPCZ010000035.1:0-7331 GCA_046727665.1 Chloroflexota bacterium | reverse complement strand
GGCAGCGTCATCGTCGAGACGGTCTTCGCGCGCCAGGGCGTCGGCCAGCTCGCGGTCGACGCGATCCTGTCGAAGGACTACCCGCTCGTGCAGGGGATCATCCTGCTCGCGGCCATCAGCTACGTGTTCGCGAATCTCCTCGTGGACGTGTCATATGGCTTCCTCAACCCCAGGATCCGCACGGCCTCCTGACATCGCGCGCGCGCCGATCGTGTCGGCGGTGCTCGCCGACCAACGCCGGCTGCCGAAGCTGACCGTGTCCGCCGGTCCCTACCGCCGCGCGTGGTGGCGGCTGCGCCGCGACCGCATGGCGATGGTGGCGTTCGCCCTTCTCGGGCTGCTCGTGATCGTGGCGTACCTGATCCCGCTGGTGATCGCGATCGATCCGTACCAGCAGAGCCTCCGTGATTCGCTGCTACCTCCGGGCACGGCCGGACACGTGCTTGGGACCGACCACTTCGGACGCGACCTGCTGCTGCGTCTCATCGATGGGGGCCGCGTCTCGCTGTCGGTCGGCCTCCTCGCGGTCGCCATCTCCGCCTCGGTGGGCGGCCTCATCGGTCTTGTCTCGGGCTACTTCGGCGGGTGGACCGACCGGATCCTGATGCGCCTCATCGATGTGAAGCTCGCGTTCCCCGGCATCCTGCTCGCGCTCGTGATCGTCACCGTCCTCGGCACCGGGCTGGAGAAGGTGATGATCGCCGTCGGGATCGGCGGCATCCCCCGCTTCGCGCGAGTGGTGCGCGGCTCGATCCTGAACACCAAGAACGACCTCTACGTCGAGGCGGCGCGGAGCATCGGCGCGTCCGACCTGCGGATCATGTTCGCGCACCTCGTCCCGCAGGTCCTCGGTCCGGCGATCACGATCGCGACCTTCGGCCTCGCGACCGCGATCCTCTCGATCGCGTCGCTCTCGTTCCTCGGCCTGGGCGCGCAGCCGCCGACCGCGGAGTGGGGTCTGATGCTGTCCGAGGCGCGGAAGTACCTGCGCGTCGCGTGGTGGCTCTCGGTGTTCCCCGGCCTTGCGATCGTGACCGTCGTGCTGAGCGTGAATCTCCTCGGAGACGCAGTGCGCGACGCGCTCGACCCGCGGATCCCAAGCGTGAGCGATTAGCGACAATCGGGATTGCGAGCACGGTCAGCACTGCTCTCAGTACGTGCGCGAACTAGGACGAGCCACCTGCTGTCAGAGGTCCCGAGTCGCACCGCTCCGCCACTGATCATGAATTCATGATCTATGCGATAATGCATTCATGATCAAGCCATCGGCGCGATCGGCTGCGGCACGCCTGCTGTGGGGCGCTCGTCGCGCCGCCGGTCTTTCACAGCGCGAGCTCGCGCGGCGCGCGAAAGTCCCACAACCTACGATCGCCGCGATCGAGAGCGGCCGCCAGGATCCACGGTTCGAAACGTTGTTGGCGCTGGTCGAGGCTAGCGGCCAGGAGCTCGCGGCACTTCCACGCCCTGGCGAGGGCGTCGACCGATCGCTGATTCGCGAACAACTGCGACTCACCCCAGAGGAGCGTCTACGGCTCGCCAGCGTGAACGCTCGGAACCTCAAACGCTTCCTAGGGGCCGCTCGCCGGTGACAAACGACGGCTTCGATGCAGCGGCGATCGTCCGCGTCCTCCAGCGCCATGAGGTCGAGTTCATCGTGATCGGTGGCATCGCCGGTCAGCTCTGGGGTTCGCCGATGATCACCCAGGATCTCGACATCTGTTATGCGCGTGAGAAGACGAACCTCGAACACCTCGCGGCCGCGCTTCGCGAGATGAACGCAAAGCTGCGTGGCGTGAAGCAAGACGTGCCCTTCCGACTCGATCCGCGCACGCTTCTCAACGGCGACAGTTTCACGTTCACGACGGCCTTCGGCGCCCTCGATTGCCTGGCGACGCCAAGCGGTACCAGTGGTTACAACGACCTAAAGCAAGCGGCCGAAGCGATGCGGGTCGGCGGCGGTCTGAGAGTGTGGGTCTGCTCGATCGACGACCTCATCCGGATGAAACGCGCCGCAGGGCGGATGAAGGACCTACGCGCGGTCGAGGAGCTTGGCGCCTTACGAGACGAGCGGGGCAGACGCCGGCCCTAGCGGGCCCACGTTTCCTTCAGCACTCTCAGCGCATTCCCGCCGGCGATCTTCGCGATGTCTGTGTCCGTGTAACCGTGCTCACGAGCCAGCGCACCGCGTTCCGCATCGACTCGCCGGGGTTCTCCATCCCGTCGACATACGGCACCTGCGTGCAGGACGGACCACTGTCGCGGATCGCCGCGAGCGAGAGCTGCACGGCGAACGCGTGATGGAGACCGAGGTGGTCGCCGAAGAGCGTGTCTGGCCCGAGGCCGACGTGATCGACGCCGATGAGGTCGATGCAGTACGCGACGTGCTCCATCACTGACTCGAGCGAATGCTTCGGATGCTTCTGCGTCAGCGTCGTGTGCGGAGCCGCTTCCACGCCGATGACGCCGCCCTTCGCGGCCAGCGCCTTCAGCGTCTCGTCGTTCTTCATGCGGCGCGTGCCCCACAGAGTCCGCGCTCCGGCGTGCGTGATCGTGATGGGCTTCTCGCTCGCCTCGATGACCTCGAGACCGGTGCGGTCGCCGCAGTGCGCGATGTCGATGGTCATCCCGAGCCGATTCATGCGCTTCACGACCGCGCGGCCGAGATCGGAGAGCCCCGAGTCGTTCTTCTCGCGCATGCCAGCAGGTTTACACATCCGCCGTGACGTCGATCGCACCGATGGGCTTGTCGCCCGCGCGAGAATAGCTGCGTGTCGATCATCGAAGAAGGACACGACGACGCCGGTAAGCCGGAAGGTCGACGACCGTGGTGGTTCTTTCCGGGGCTGGCGGCGGTCGTGATCGGTGCCCTGACCGGAAGCTTGATCGCAGCGCCGGTGTCGCCCACATCATCTGTGGCATCTCAGGCACCCGCCAGACTGAGTGACGCGAGCGCGCCGAGCCCATATTCCGGGCCAGGCACGAGCGCGTGTCCTTCATGCACCGTCATCACACCCCCTCCGCCCACCGCTCGGCCTTCGGGCACGTTCGCGCCTGTTCTCGGTCCAGCGCGAGTCTTTGTGTTCGACGAGGCGAAGTCATTCCCTGCTGCGTATTACACGGAGCTTTCACTAGTGCCGCGTTCCCGTTACATCCTTTACGACGACGGCTCTTTCCTGCTGCAGTACGCCGTTCAGCCGCCGATCGAAACTCCCGGCAGGTATACGGAAGCAGATGGCTGGATCACGTTCGACTGGTCACCAATGTTCGGGCCGTCCGAAGCGAGCGGACACCTTGAGGGGAACTTCCTGAGGGTTTGGTACAGCTTCGACATGAAGTTGAGCGATTCGTATTTTTGGGACGATGCTGTCTACATCCGGCGATAGCGCGACGTACCGATCGACACGATCTGCTCGCGGTCAAGGATCGCCCGCGCGCGCTTCTCCTCTGGGTCGGAGAGCTTGACCGTCGCCGACGGCACGCGGTCGACGTCCTTCGCGAGCGGCATCGCCTGATAGTCCTCGCCCTCCTTCAGATAGGAGTACGAGCGATAGCCGTCGTATTTCTTATTCGACATGACCGCCTCCTATTACGCCGCGAAGACGAAGCCGCCGACAGCGGTGGTCGTCGAGATCAAGGCGAGGGCGATCGGCAGCTCGGGTGGCATCCCGTCCCTCTTGCGTTTCTAGGATGATGCGCTGATGCCGCGCGTGACGGCGGGCGCCGTCGAGCTCTTCTACGAGTCGCTCGGTGAAGGCACGCCTTTGGTCTTCAGCGGACACGACCACACCGCGTGGCTGTTCGGGCAGGCGCCGGTCTTCTCACAGCGATACCGTGTGATCGTCTACGACCGGCGCGGGACGGGTCGCTCGTCGAGCCCGGATGGTGACTGGAGCGCGGCCGACCTCGCGAACGATCTCGCTGGGCTGCTCGACGCGCTCGGCATCGAGCGCGCGATCGTCGGCGGGTCGTCGCTCGGCGGCGTGATCACCGCCCAGTTCGCGGTCGACCATCCGGGACGAGCGCTCGCGCTCGTCATCGCCCACACCGTGCCCTATCTCGACGAGGCGGGACGGGCCTGGCTCGAGCAGCAGGTCGGCGATGCGAGCGCGGGTCGCCCGGTCATCGCGCGTCAGCCCGCGGACCGCGGCGATGCCGAGGGACCGCCCACGACCGATCCCGCGTTCGCTGCGTCGCCGCTCGGACGCATGATCGCGACGACGGGGACCGGCCTCGGTCGGACCCCCCGCGATGTCGCGCGCGCGATCGCGGTGCTGCGCGATTGGGACCAACGGCCGCGAAAGGCCGAACTCGCGAAGATCCGCGAGCCGGCGCTGGTCATCGTCGGTGAGCGCGAGCCGCGCTCCACGATCGAGGGCTCGCGCGAATGGGCCTCCTGGATCCCGGGCGCCGAGTTCGTCGTCCTGCCGGGAGCGCACCATGCCGCGCCGCGCGAGGCGGCGCCCGCCTGGAACGCCGCCGTGCAGGATTTCCTCGACCGGCACGGCCTGGGTGGACAATCGAAGCGATGACGATCACAGCGCGAGCCGTCCGGGCGCCGCGCGGCACCACGCTCGCGTGCCGGGCGTGGCCGCAGGAGGCGGCGTTCCGGATGATCCAGAACAACCTCGATCCCGAAGTCGCGGAGCGTCCCGACGAGCTGATCGTGTACGGCGGCACCGGCAGGGCCGCGCGCTCGTGGGACTCGTTCGATCGCATCCTCGCGACGCTGCGCCGCCTGAAGAACGACGAGACGCTGCTGGTGCAGTCGGGCAAGCCGGTCGGCGTGTTCCGCACGCACGAGTGGGCGCCGCGCGTCCTCATCGCGAACGCGCTCCTCGTACCGAAGTGGGCGACGTGGGAGAAGTTCCGCGAGCTCGAGGATGCCGGTCTGACGATGTACGGGCAGATGACCGCGGGGTCGTGGATCTACATCGGGACGCAGGGGATCCTCCAGGGGACCTACGAGACGTTCGCGGCGGTCGCGCGCCGGCACTTCGGCGGTACGCTCGCGGGCCGCCTCGTGGTCACCGCCGGCCTCGGCGGGATGGGCGGCGCACAGCCGCTCGCGATAACGATGAACGAGGGCGTCGGTCTCATCGTCGAAGTCGACCAGGCCCGCGCGGAACGCCGGCGCCGCCAGGGATTCCTCGACGAGATCGCCCCGACGCTCGACGACGCGCTTGCCATCGCGCAGCGCTCGCTGCGGGACCGCACGCCGCGGAGCATTGCCCTCGTCGCGAACGCGGCCGACGTGCTCCCTGAGCTCGTGCGCCGCGTTGTGCGCGTCGACGTCGTCACCGATCAGACGAGCGCGCACGATCCGCTCGACGGCTACGTCCCGGCGGGCGTCGAGGATCCGGCCAGCCTGCGCGAGCGTGACCCGGAGGGCTACGTCCGGCGGTCGCGCGAATCGATGGCGCGGCACTGCGAGGCGATCGTCGCCCTCGCCGGTCGCGGCGCGGTCGCGTTCGATTACGGGAACAACCTCCGCGGCGAGGCGAAAGAGGCCGGCTTCGCCGAGGCGTTCAGCTATCCGGGGTTCGTGCCCGAGTACATCCGGCCGCTGTTCGCGGAAGGCCGCGGACCCTTCCGCTGGGTCGCGCTCTCGGGTGACACGGCGGACATCCATCGCACCGACCGGCTTGTCCTCGAGCTGTTCCCCGACAACGAGACGCTGGCGCGCTGGATCAGGCTCGCGCAGGACCGCGTGCCGTTCCAGGGCCTGCCGGCCCGCGTCTGCTGGCTTGGTTATGGCGAACGCGCGCTGTTCGGCGAGCGGATCGACGAGCTCGTGGAGCGCGGCGAGATCAAAGCCCCGATCGTGATCGGGCGCGACCACCTCGACTCGGGTTCGGTCGCGTCACCGTTCCGCGAGACCGAGGGGATGAAGGACGGCAGCGATGCGATCGCGGACTGGCCGATCCTGAACGCGCTTGTGAACGCATCTGCCGGCGCGACGTGGGTCTCGGTGCATCACGGTGGCGGCGTGGGCATCGGGAACTCGATCCACGCCGGCATGGTGGCCGTGGCGGACGGCAGCACCCTCGGTCGCGAGAAGCTGCGACGAGTGCTCACGACCGATCCCGGCACGGGGGTGATGCGTCACGCCGACGCTGGTTACGAGGAGGCGTTGGACTTCGCGAAACGCAGCGGGATCGACCTTCCCAGCAGCTAGCACGGCACCGGCATCGGCGTGATGGTCCACGCCGATGCCGTACAGCACTGGTGCTAGGCGACTCGACTCGCCACCAGCTCCGAAAGCCGCTCGTACGTCTCGCGCGCCCCCTTCTCCATGCCGGTCGCGATCAGGGCGTCACGCTCTTCCTTCGAGGGGAACACGCTGCGATCCCTCAGCTCGGTCACGCCGTCCTGCTCGACGAGCGTGATCTCCACGAAACCGTCTCCCTCCGGCATGTCGCCGACGAGGAACGTGTAGACGAGCTTCTCAGGTGCGACGACCTCGCGGTACGTGCCGTGGAAGTCGACGACCTCGCCGCCCGACGTGCGCGTGATGTACTGCCACTTGCCGCCGGGGCGCACGTCCATCTTCTTCACCTCGGTGGCGTCCGCGCGGAATCCCCACCATTGAGGTATGAGCTTCGGATCGGTGATCGTGTCCCACACGATCTCGCGCGGCGCGTCGAACTTGCGCGTCATGAGGATCTCCCGATCCGAAGGCAGGCTGAGGGTCGTGTCGTGCTTGGTCTTAGTGGCCACGATTTTTCTCCCGTTCTCTCTTTGCCTTGCGCTCGCTGACCAGTTCATCCAGCCGATCCATCCGATCGCTCATCGAGCGCCGGAACCGCTCCAGCCATGCGTCCAGCTCGTCGAAGGGCTCCGACCGCAGCTCGTAGATGCGCTGCTGCGCGACCGGACGCACGTCCACCAGCCCGGCGTCGCTCAGCACGCGGAGGTGCTTCGACACCTGCGGTTGACGCAGCCGGAGGCGCTCGGCGATCTCCCCTACCGGTCGCGGGCGGTCCCGAAGAAGCTCGACGATGCGTAGGCGATTCGGCTCGGCCAGAGCCATCAGCGTGGCGTTCATGGCTTATATATACCCCCAAAGGAATATTCCTGTCAAGGCATATTTTGGCCGCATCCCTGGTCGCCTTCTGGAAGGGGTCGGTGCCTATGTGGGCTCGACCGGCTCCGGTAGGAAGGACGGGCGGGAGACGAAGTCCACGCGCCGGTGCGTTTCGTCGCAGTACGGCTTCTTCCCCGAGTGGCCGCAGCGGCAGAGCTTCACCGTGCGACCTTCCTCGACGTGGATCTCGTTGCCGTCCGCGTCGGCGATGGTGATCGGCCCGGTCACGACGTACGGCCCATTCGGC
>JBKPCZ010000034.1:0-3826 GCA_046727665.1 Chloroflexota bacterium | reverse complement strand
GGCTGGTAGCCGGCGTCGACGAGCGTGTCGAAGCTCGCCTTCATGAGCTCGCTGATGCCGCCGCAGAGGATGACCTGCTCGCCGAACCAGTCGGTCTCGACCTCTTCGGCGAACGTCGTCTTGATGACGCCGGCGCGCGTCGCGCCGACGGCCTGCGCGTATGCGAGCGCGGTCTGCTCGGCCTTGCCGGAGACATCCTGGTACACCGCGAGCAGCGCGGGAACGCCCTTGCCTTCCTTGAAGACCTCACGCATGCGGTGGCCCGGCGCCTTGGGCGCGATCATGACCACGTCGGCCTCGGGGTGCGGCTTCACCTCGCCGAAGTGGACCGAGAACGCGTGTGCGACGAGAAGCGTGCGGCCCTTGCCCATGAACGGGGCGATCTTCTCGTAGGCCTCGCGGTGATGCTGGTCGGGCACCAGCAGCGCGATGACATCGGCGTGGCGCGCCGCGTCGGCGGTCTCGCGGACGGCGAAGCCGTCCTGCTCGGCCTTCGCCCAGCTCTTGCTTCCGGCCTGCAGGCCGACGACGACGTCGTTCCCGCTGTCGCGGAGGTTCTGCGCATGCGCATGACCCTGGCTGCCGTAGCCGATCACGGCGATGGTCTTGCCCCGCAGTGCCTTGGGGTCGGCGTCCCGGTCGTAGTACACGATCGCCATCGTCGTCCTCCTAGAGATACGTCTTGGTCGTGAGGTTGTGGAGCCGCGGGTTGAGACCGAGCATCTGGTCGGCGTCGATCGGCACCTCGACGAGCAGCGAGCGGCCCTTCTGCTCGTAGCACGCGTCGACGATGTCCTCGAGATTCGAGAGATCGGGCGAGACCCGAATGCCGTCCCAGCCGTGCGCCTCGGCGGCCTTCACGAAGTCGATCTGCGGCAGCTTCGAGTGGTACTGGCGCTTCGGCACGTCGGGGATGATGACCTCGAGGCCCTTGTCGACGATCCCGTACACGCCGTTGTTCACGACGAAGACCCGCAGGTCCATGTTCGCCGCGTCCGCGAGCGCGCCGCCGAAGAGACGCCAGCACCCGTCGCCGGTGAACACGAAGGTGTTGAGCGCCGGGTCTCCCGCCTTCGCGCCGACGCCAAGACCGAACGCGCCGCCCATCGCGGAGCCGTCGTGCGTCGTGAAGAAGCGGATGTTCTCGCTGGGCCGCTGCGCGACGTACTGCCGGTCCTTGTACGCAGTGCAGACGTCGTCGAAGCCGATCGAGTTGGGTCGCCACATCGCGTGCAGCCGGCCGTAGAACTCCATCGCGTCGACCGTGCCCGGTCGCGTCTCGCGCGCGATCTCGCGGCGGTTCAGCCACTCGGGCGCGGGCAGGACCTCCGGCCGCTCGCCCATCGCGGACGGCAGGCGCCGGAGGATCTCCTCCAGCACGAAGCCGATGTCGCCGCGCACCAGGCGGTACTCGTTCGCCACGCGGTGGCGGAACTCGCCCTGCTTGTGGCCGTACGCGTCGCGCAGATCGGTGAAGTGGAAGACGTGGCCCGCGTTGATCTTGCCGAGGTTCAGCGAATACTCGCCGGCGTCGAACCCGAGCGTGATGACGACGTCGTCCTTCGTCACGCCCTTCCACAGGTCCATCGCGAGGTCGTTCCCGCCGAACGAGATGTAGCCGAAGCCCCAGCGATTCGACGGCGAGATCGCGTTCGCACCGTTGACCGACCACACCGTGGGAGCGTGGAGCAGGTCCGAGAGGCGCGTCGTGAGCTCGCGAATGCCCGGAGCGAACGCAGCCTCGCCACCGACGTAGATGAGGACGCGCTTGCCGTGCGCGACGCGCGGGAACTCCTCGAGAAAGTCGGACACGTCACGCGCCGCGAACGTGCGCGCGCGCGAGGTCCACGGCACGGACGCGTCGGCGGGACGCGAGAGGACGTCGGGGTGGAACGCGATCGCGACGGGCTTGGAGCGCTTGAGCACGCGCTGGGCCTGGCGCAGCCCGTCCTCGAGCGAGTGGACGCTGTCGATCACGACACAGCCCTCGCCCAGCTCAGCCTCGAGTTGCGGCACGATGTTCATGCCGTGCTCGGAGACGTCCTGCAGCGGCGCGTTGCCGATCGACATCGTCGAGTTGAGCGCGATGAGGTACACGGCGGGGATGTTGTGGAGCTTCGCGTCGGTCATGCCGCTGCCGCCGAGCTTCGTCGCGGCGCCCGTCGTCGTGACACAGCCCGCGACGCGACCGGTCGCGTACCAGTGACCGAGCGGTGCGAAGCCGGCGACGTACTCGCCCATCGTCAGCATCCGGGAGACGCCGTCGCGCGACTGCGACAGGTCGGTGTACGGCTCGAGGTGCTTCGCGACATGCACGACCCCGCCGCCATTCACTCCGGCGAAGAAGGTGACGCCCCATGAGCGCAGGACGTCGATGAGCACCTGGTTGCCACTCGCTTCGAGCCACGGGGTCGCGCGATCCCGCGGCTGGCGCTCGACGGTCACCGCCATGTCCGTCTCCCCTTTCTTCACCGAAATGAAGAAGGCCTCCCTTTTCGGGAGGCCTTTGTGCTTGCGCTTGGTGCGAGGTGTGAGCCGCTACCCTCCCGAACGGACGTACGCCCTCTCAACGAGGACGATGCCAATAAGGGACAGGATGAAGCGGGCGAATTCCATGTACGACCAGTGTTCGGGCCAGAGCGAGCGGTGGTCAACCCCCGACCGGGGGCGTTGTGCAGCACGCACTAGGAGGCCAGCCGCATCAGCGCCTGGCGACCGAGGATCGCAAGGCGCAGCGCCAGCAGCGCGTCGGCGTTGGTGAGGTCGGCGCCGGTCAGTTTCGCGATGCGACGCAGACGGTGCCGGACGGTATTGCGGTGCAGGTACAGCTCGCGGGCGACGCCGTTCACGCTCCCCTGAAGGCGAAGGTACGCGTCGAGGGTCTGCACGAGATCGGCGTTCTTCTCGTCGGCGCCGAGCGGTCCGAGGATGCGATCGGCGAACGCGCGGATCTCGCTCGCGGGCTGGCCGAGGACGAAGCAGTACGGGCCGAGGTCGTCGAAATGGGTGGTGCGTCCGTCGCCGTCGGTGCTGCGGCCGAGCGCCAGCGCCTGCTCGGCTTGGACGAGCGCGAAGTGCGCGCCCGATGACCCCGGCTTCGGTCCCGCGACGCCCGCGGAGAGCTCGCCGTCGGAGACGTCGGCGGCCACGCGCGCGCGCAGCCGCTCCCCTTCGCTGCGCGCGTCTACCGGCGTGGCCGCCGCGATGACCGCTGTGACGAAACCGCTGGCCGTGCGTACGACGCGCGCGTCGTCGGGCACGACCGCCGCGACGGCCGCGCGCAGCTTCGCCGCCGACCCTGTGTGGCGGCTCGCGAACGCGATGGCGAGGTACCGCGCGTCGCTCGTACTGGCCTCCTAAACAGAAAAGCCTCCCTTTGGGAGGCTTTCGGGTCTTTCGCTTGTCCGGTGCGGCTAGCTCGCTTCGCCTCCCAGCGTCTGGTGCGCCTTCTCAAGGACGAGAAGGTCGACCGGGACGATGGCGATGATCGGCTGGAACACGAGGTCGTTGACGCTAGTGCGTCGCGCACAGTCGGTCAATGTTTTCGGGGATGTGAGGCGTATCAGTCGGCCCGGTTTTCCACGATCCGGGAAAGGAGGGCCAGGGTCTGCGGATCGGGTCGACCGGCGAAGTACTTCTGCAGGCACGCGGCAAAGATCGGCTCTCGAGGCGCGGCGCGGGCAAAGAGCGTCATCGACGAGTGGAACTTGAGGTCGTCGGGGTGGCCGAGGATCTCGTCGATCGAACGCCCTTCGATGCCGGCGACGAGCGCGGCGCACTCGCGGAGCCGCGGTCCAAGCGTGGGATGCGCCAGGTAGGCGACGGC
>JBKPCZ010000033.1:0-1864 GCA_046727665.1 Chloroflexota bacterium | reverse complement strand
TCAAGCGGACGGTGTGATGAGATGACGACGCATCGCGACGCGATCCTCGATCAGTTCACCCGGCAGGCCGTGCCATTCGCGACGGCGCCCGGCATCCAGGACGAAGCGGCGCTGCGCCTCGTCGTCGAATTCTCCGGCGCGGGACCCGACGATACCGTGCTCGACGTCGCCTGTGGCCCCGGCATCGTCGTGTGCGCGTTCGCGAAGGTGGTCGCGCACGCCACCGGCCTCGACCTCACGCCCGCGATGCTCGACCGCGCGCGAGCCCTGCAGAAGGAGAAAGGGCTCACCAACGTCACGTGGCAGCTCGGCGAGGCGATCCCGCTCCCGTATCCGGACGCGAGCTTCTCGCTCGTCGCGTCGCGTTTCGCGTTGCATCACTTCCTCGATCCGCGGGCGGCGATCAAGGAGATGGCGCGGGTGTGCCGGACCGGTGGGAGGGTCGTGGTGATCGACAGCGCTCCGGCGCCCGACAAGGCGGATGCGTTCAACGCGATGGAGCTCGTGCGCGATCCCTCACACGCGCGCGCCATGCCGCTCGAGGAGCTGAAGGATCTCTATCGGCGTGCGGGACTGCCGGAACCGCGCGCGACTGGCTATCGCCTCGAGGGCGAGCTCGAAGGGCTCATCCGGCGCTCGTTCCCGAATCCCGGCGACGATGAAACCCTGCGCCGGATCTTCCGCGCCTCCGTCGAAGGCGACACCCTCGGCCTCGGCGCCCGGCGCGACGGCGACACGATTCGCTACGGGTATCCCGTGGCGGTGCTCGTGGCGGAGAAATCATAGATGCGCATCGTCGACCTGAGCTTCCCGATCAAGCCTCACTTCCGCTGGAAGGCGCTGTCCGAGCGCCCCGCCACCCACGCTGCCGGTGACCCGCTGCAGTCGACGGTGATGACGATCTCGTGCCACGCGTACACGCACGTGGACGCCCCGCTGCACTTCCTGCCCGACGGCCACGACATCGCGGCCATGCCGATCGATCAGTGGATCGGCGAGGCCGCCGTCGTCGATCTCAGCCACCTCGGCGAGAACGGCGAAGTGAGCGCGGCCGAGCTGGAAAAACAAGCCGGCCACGTGCGCGCCGGCGACATCGTCCTGCTGCGCACCGACTGGCCGCGCAAGACGAGCGTCGAGCGCGAGGAGTTCTGGACGCGCGGACCGTTCACCGGCCAATCGGGGTGTGACTGGCTCATCGCCCGGCGCGTGAAGGCGGTGGGCTACGACTATCCGCCAGACTATTGCACGCGCGACACGTTGCCGACGCCGCGTCGCCGGAAGCCGGCGCGCGACGAATACACGACGCACGCGAGCTTCTTCGCGCGCGGCATCACCGTGATCGAGTACCTGACCAACCTCGATGCCATCGGAGTGCCGCGCTGCCGCTTTCTCGCCCTGCCGCTGAAGATCGATGGCGCCGACGGCTCCCCGGTCCGCGCGGTCGCGATCATCGACTGAGCCGTCTGCGCGGTCGCGCTGATCGACTGAGGCCTCGCAGGCTGCGAGGTGGCGCCAATGGTAGGCTCTATTCGTGAGTGACGTGACCCTCGATCTTCGACTCGCCCCGATGGCCGCCGTCACCAATGCGCCGTTTCGTCGGGTCGCGCGCGAGTGCGGCGCCGGTCGCTTGACGAGCGAAGAGCTCGACGCGCGCGCGGTGCTGCACGGCAATGAGAAGACGTGGGATCTCGCGCGCTTCCTGCCTGAAGAGCACCCGATCTCCTTGCAGCTGCTCGGTGGCGATCCGGACATCCTCGCGGAGGCGGCGCGCCGTCTCGAAGCTTCCGGCGCTGACGGCATCGATCTCAACATGGGCTGCCCGGTGCAGAAGATCGTCAGCAAGGGCCATGGCGCGGCGCTGATG
>JBKPCZ010000032.1:0-2965 GCA_046727665.1 Chloroflexota bacterium | reverse complement strand
TCGAAGCCTTGCTCTCGCGCCGCGGCGACGAGATCGAACAGCAGCTCGCCGAGGAACTCGGGATCGTCGACGTCCACCGGAAGCTCGATGCGCGGCGGCACCAGACGAACGCGTGCCGCACGCTCCTGCAGGCGCTCGGCGGCGAACAGCGCCGGGAGGTCCTTGGGCACGCCGCCGAGGACGCTCTGTCCCTTGTTGTCGCCATCCGTCGCGTCCTCCGGGCGTCCCTCGCGCTCCTCGCGCTTGATGCGCTCCCACTGGGCGAGCAGATCGCCGCCCTCGATCGCGACGCCTTCGAAGACGTGCGGATGACGGCGGACCAGCTTCTCCCCGAGTCGTCGAGCGACGTCGCCGATGTCGAAGGCGCCTTCCTCCTGAGCGAGCTGCGCGTGGATGGCGACCTGGAACAGGAGATCGCCGAGCTCGTCGCGCAGGCGCTCGAGGTCGCCGGAGTCGAGGGCCTCGAGCGCCTCGTAAGCCTCCTCGAGCAGGTGCGGGCGCAGCGATGCGTGTGTCTGCTCGCGATCCCACGGGCAGCCGTCGGGCGCGCGAAGTCGCTCGGCGATCCGGCTGATCGCGGCGACGGATGCCAGATCGGCGTACGGATCGACTGGTGGAAGGATCACGAAACGAGCGTCGAGCGCGATGAAGGACTCGAGCGTGAGCGGACGCTCACCGGTCGCGGAGATCGCGACGAGCGGATGGACGGGCGGATAGTGCTTTCGCAGCAGGGCGAGATCGGGCGTCGTGTCCAGCACGAGGACGACGGCGCGCAGCGTCGAGAACGAGTGGCGGTCGAGCGCGCTGGCCGGAATGACATCGACGCCCCCGGGGAAACGCGCGAGGATCAGCTCGAGCGCGCCGAGAAGATCAGCCGTCGAGCTCGTGTCCGGGCACCAGCTTCTGGACGCCGTGCGCCTTCTTCTCCTGCTGGAGCCAGTACGTGTAGGCGTTGTCCTTGATCTTGGTCTTCTGGTCGTCGTCCAGCGCGCGCGCGGGATCCTTCTCGAGGATCTTGTACCAGACCGTGTTCGTGCGATCGCTGTGCTGGATCGTGCGCAGCCCAACATCGAGCACAAAGATCTCGTTCTCGAGGTCGATCTGCGTCAGCATTCCGCGCGCGTACCAGCCGAGCTCGCCACCCTTGTCCTTGGTGGCGCTGTCTTCGGAGAAGAGTCGCGCGATCTCCGCGAAGTCCGTTCCCTTGTCGAACTCCTTCTGGATGTCCGCGACCTTCTTGAGCTGATCGGAGTAGGTCTGGAAGTCTGAGCCTGAGGTCGGGAAGGGTGTCGCGACCTGGATCCAGGCGACGCGTACCTGCTCCGTCGGCGACTGGCCGCCACGCTCCTGCGCGCGCTTGGTGTACTCCTCGCGCAGCAGCTCGTAACGCGCGCGAGACTTGATCTCCTCCGCCGGTATCCCGTACGACAGCGCGCGCTTCACGAACTCGTTCTGTTCCGGTCCGCGCTTCTCCAGCACCTGCAGGATGTGGTAACCGAACTGGCTCTTGACCGGATCGGAGACCTGCCCGAGCGGCAACGCTTTCGCGGCCTCCTCGAACTCCTTCACGAACTGCCCTTTGCTGACCCAGCCGAGATCGCCTGCCGACTGCGCGTTGCTCGAGTCGTCGGAGTTGTCGGCGGCCAGCTTGTTCCACAGGTTCTGATCGTTGGGGTCCTGCTTGAGCTGATCGGCGATCGCGCGCGCCTTCGCGAGCGCGACCTGATCGGCGAGCTCCTTGTCGTCGCCCTTGGGCGTGATGAGGATGTGGCGTGGGTGGTACTCGCCGAAGTCCTCGTTGTACTTCGCCTCGATGGCCGCCTGGTCGTACGTGATCCCGTCGTCGCGCGCGGCAGCATCGAGGATGGTCTCTTCGATGATGGCATCGAGCGCCACGCTCTCGTACTGCGCCTTCTGCTGCAGCACCTGCGGATCGTTCTCGTAGCCGGGCGGGACGCCGAAGTCGACGTAGAAGCGGACATTCTGGTACGCGAGCTCGCGCTTGTACTCGCGCAGCGAGACGGCGTGTCCGTCGTACATCATCGCCGGCTTGAGGTTGTCGTTGTAGTAGCGGGAAGAGACATTCCAGGCCACCAGGCCGAGCACGAAGAACAGGATCGCCGAGAAGATCGTGACGATGAACGTCTGCTGGCGGCGCTCGCGCTGCCACCGCGCCATGCGCTGACGCTGCGTGAGACGCGGAAGAGGGATACGACGTGCCACGGGGACCTCGATTGTACCGGGCTAGCCCACGCGCCGGTAGACGGCGAGCGTGTCCGCGGCGGCCCGGTCCCACGAGAATCCGGCCGCGCGCGGCCGCGCTCGCGCACGAAGCTCGCGTTGCCGTGCCGGATCCCCGAGATACGTGACGAGCGCGTCACCAAGAGCGTCCGGATCGCTCGCGTCGACGAGCACCCCGGCGTCGCCGACGACCTCCTCGACGGCTCCGGCGCGGTAGCCGACGACCGGCGTCCCCGCGGCGAGCGCTTCGAGCGGCGTGAGCCCGAAACCCTCGAGCAGCGCGGCGTGGAGGAGACACTCCGCTCCCGCGTACAGAGCGGCCAGGGTCGCGTCGTCTTGGTGTCCGGTCACGACGACGCGCTGGCGCGGCGCGCGTGTGCGTTCGAGCGCGCGCGTGAGGAAGGACGAGAGCTTGCCGAGGTCGCCGGCGATGACGAGGCGCAGCTCGCCGTCGACCGCGGCCGCGCGGGCGAACGCCGCGAGCAGGCCATCCATGTTCTTGCGCGGATCGAACTGGCCGACATACAGCACGTACCGGCCGGGCACGCCAAAAGTTGCCGCGACGCGCCGGCCGGCTTCCGCGGACGGCGGAGCGAACTCGGTGTCGACCGCTTCGGGTATCACCGTGACCCGCTCGGGCGGCACGCGCAGGCGATCGACGACGTCGCCCCGTGTCGCCTCGGACACCGCGATGATCGCGTCGGCCCGTCGCGCCAGCGCGTAC
>JBKPCZ010000031.1:0-7044 GCA_046727665.1 Chloroflexota bacterium | reverse complement strand
TTCCTGAATACAAATCGCGCGTCCGAAGGTTCCGGCCGCACGCCTGCGGGGCCGGAGGCGCACTGGCCTCCGGCCCCGCTCGCGGCTAGGTCTTGGACTCGGCGGCGCGCTCCTGACGCGACGACAGTCGCCGCATCAGGTCCGCGAGATCCACGCCGAGGAGCGATCTCGCGATCGCGCTTCCCTCGGCCGCGGTGCGGACCACGGTGTCGGTGATCTTCGAGGCTCCGCTGGGATCGATGACCGTGAGCTGATCGATGTTGCCAAGTGGCGCCGCCGCTTCGCGAACGATCGGCGGGACGAGCGGCAGCGTCTGGAGCAGGATCGCCGCTTCGTCGAACTTGCGATACGCATCGGCGAGCAGATCCTTCGCTTTCGCCTCGGCCTGGCCACGCGCCAGAATGGCCGCTCCTTCCGCGGCGCCGGTGAGCTCGGTGACCTCGGCGGTCGCGCGCCCGCGTGCGACGACCGCTGCGCCTTCCGCTTCGCCGGTCAGCTGCACCTGTCGGGCGTGCGCCTCAGCAGCGAGGATCGCCGCCTGTCGTGCGCCCTCGGCGCGGAGGATCGCCGCGAGCCGCTCCGCTTCGGCCGGCTTGATCGTCGTGGCGAGCAGCTCCTTCTCCCTTCGGACCGCCTCGAGCGTGGCGAGCTCGGTCTGCTGCTGCACGACCGCCTGCGACGCCTCGGCCTTGGTGAGCGGACCGGATTGCTCGGCGTCGGCCTGCGCCTTCGCCGTGACCTTGAGCGCGTCGGCGCGTGCGATCTCACGATCGCGCTCGGCCTGGATGATGACGCGCTGCGCCTCGTTCTCCTTCACCGCGGCTTCCTGCGAGGCATTCGCTTTGGCGATGCGCGCGTCGCGCTGGACGCTGGCGAGGTTCTTCTCGCCCAGCTGCTCGATGTAGCCCTTCGTGTCGCGGATGCTGGTGATCGTGAGCGCGTCGATGTGAATGCCGCTTGCCTCGAGGTCGCCGCGGGCGGCCTCCGAGACGGCCTGCTGGAAGCGGTCGCGGTCGGTGATGAGCTCTTCGATCGTGAGCGTTCCGGCGATGGAGCGGAGCGAGCCTTCGAGGACGTTCTTGACCATCGTCTCGATCTGGCTGTCCGGTTCGCCGATGAAGCGCTCGGCCGCGGCCCGCAGGCGCTCCGGTTCGCGCGCGATCTTGAACATCGCCTGTCCCGTGATGAGCACGCCGACGCCCTGCTTGCTCACGGCTGCGTTCTCGTTCGTCAGGCCGATCTCGACCTGCCGTGCGGTGAGCTGCAGACGGCCCACCTTGTTCACGAGTGGCCAGACGAACGTGCCCGCTCCGACGACGACCTTGACACCGTGGTCGTCGGACGTCCTCACATTGCCGGCGTCGTCGCGGACTTTACTGCCCTGTGCACCCGAGATGATCAGCGCTTCGTTCGCGCCGGCCACCCGGTAGCGGCCGCCCGCGAACAGCGCGATGAGCACGAGAACACCGATGGCTGCGATGACCAGTTGCGCGATAGTGATCGACACGGTGATCCCTTCTTTCTTTCCATAGCCGCGCGAAGACGGCTACGGTGGCGGCGGAAGGGACCGGACGGTGACGGCCATCCCGTGGACGGCGACGATCTCGACCTCGCGGCCGCGCGCGACGGGCGACTCCGCGGTCGCGGGAATGATCTGGATGGCTCCGTCGTACATGAGCCGGACCGTGCCGCGAGCGCCGGCGCCGATGCTCACGGTGACGACCGCGCGACGCCCGACGAGCTCGCGCAGGGCGGTCGGCATCCGGCCTTCGGCGCGACCCAGTGCGGCGAAGATCCCGAACGCGACGGACGCACCGATGGTGCCCACGCCCGACGCGATCAGGACCTGTCCCAGGGTGTCCTTCTGGAGGGCGCCGCCGATCAGTCCGCCGATGCCGAACATCGCGACGAAACCAAGAAGGATCGGTATGGCGGAAGCGTCATCGCGCCGAGCCGTCCGGGGCAACGGTATGCGCACACGGGCGAGACGCATCGGGACGCGTAGACGGAGCCGCAGCCGGCCGACGCCCAGACTGGACAGGATCAGCAGCGTGGTCCCGAGCAACGCCGAACTGGTGAAGACCAGCTCCAGGTCACCTGCGTTCATGCTCGGATCGCCAGCTTTCTTGGAATGCGGTGTTGCGCCGCTGCTTCCGATCTCGAGCGTACCGCTGCGCGAGCAAGTCTTACGCGGTAATGGAAATCGCTTTCCGCGAGTTGGAGCGGCTCGTCAGCGCAGCGAGTCGGCGAGGACGACCAGCTCCGGGACCGTGCGCGCCACCGATTCGAGCCGATACGAGATGCCGTGCTCGGTCCAGTTCACCACCGTGAGCCCCTCGACCGACGCGATCCCCATCGTGCCGCGGACCGCCACGATCGCGCGGAGCGATGCCGCCGGCGGCTCGTTCGCCAGCCAATCCGGGAAGGCCGAGAGCTCGACGTCGGTGACGTCGATCGGTAGCGCGAGCGTGGAGAGCGGCGCTCTGGGCGCGAGCAGCGCGCCGGTCGCGCGCGGTGTGGCCGTCGGCGCCGGCGCGGGCTCGCTGTCAGCACGCTGCGCGAGCAGGGCGGCCGCGGCGAGCGCGGTCCCGATGCAGATGAGCGCGATCCGCTGCCAGAGCGCGGCACGTCGCTCCTTGGCGTCGAGGTCGATGAGGACGGAGTGGCGATCAGTAGCCGACGTAGACAATGCGTTGCTCGGTGAAGAAATCGAACGCCGCGGTGCCACACTCGCGGTCACCGAGACCCGAGTCCTTCACGCCGCCGAACGGTACATGCGCTTCGCCACCGACCGTCGGCAGATTCACGTGCAGCATCCCCGCCTCTGACTCCTCGGCGTAGCGGAAAGCCGTGCGCAGGTCGCGCGTATAGATCGAGGACGAGAGGCCGTAGCCGACCGAATTCGCCGCGGCCAGCGCGCTCTCGAGGTCGTTCGCGGGGATGATGCTCACGACCGGGCCGAAGATCTCTTCCTGCGCGACGCTCATCCCCGGTTCGACGTCGGTGAAGATCGTCGGCTCGACGAAGTAACCGGCCTTCAGGTCGGGCTTCGACGGCGCGCTGCCGTCGCGCACGACGCGCGCGCCCTCGCTCTTCCCGGCCGCGATGCGGTCGCGAACCTTGCGCAGCTGCGCGTCGTCGACGATGGGGCCCATGCGTACGCCCTCCACGAGCCCGTCGCCCGCCTGCCAGGTCTCCGCCTTCGCCGCGAGGAGCTCGGTGAAGTCCACCAGGCGCGAGCGGACCACCACGGCGCGGCTCGTCGCGGTACAGCGCTGCCCGGTCGCGCCGAAGGCGCCGCCCGCGACGCTCTCGGCGGCCTTCTCGAGATCGGCATCGTCCATGACGATCACCGCGTTCTTCCCGCCCATCTCGAGCTGCACCTTGCAGAGCCGCTGCGCCGCCTGCGCGTAGAGCCGCCGGCCGACCGCGCTCGAGCCGGTGAACGAGATCGCCTTGATGCGTTCGTCATCGATGATCGCGCGCGAGAGCTCGTCGCCACGCCCGAGCACCATGTTCAACACGCCGTCGGGCACGCCGCCGTCGACGAAGCACTGCACGACCTGCGCGGCGCAGAGCGGCGTGAGCGTGGCGGGCTTGAAGACGACGGTGTTCCCCGCGACGAGCGCCGGCGCGATCTTCCAGGCCGGGATGGCGATCGGGAAGTTCCATGGAGTGATGCAGGCGACGACGCCGAGCGGGTCGCGCACCGTGTAGATGAACGTGCCGCGCTGCGTCGACGGGATCGTCTCGCCAACGAGGCGCGCGCCCTGCGACGCGGCGAAGCGGACGTTCGCGACCGCGCGGTCGACCTCGCCGAGCGACTCGGGCAGCGTCTTTCCCTCCTCCTCGGTCAGGAGGCGCGCGAGCTCGACGCGCCGGCGCTCCATGAGGTCGGCCGCCTTGCGCACGATGTCGCCGCGCTGGGGGGCCGGCGTTCGGCGCCACTCCTGGTATGCCGCGGCGGCGGCGTCGATCGCGTGCACGACGTCCGCCGGCGTCGACACGGTCACGTCGCCAAGCGACTCACTGATGCGTGCCGGATTCACGTCACGAACGCGCTCGTGCGACGTGGACTCGACCCACGAGCCGGCGATGTAGTTGAGGGCTGGCAGAGTCGTCACGGCTTCACCATATCGTCGTACATGTCGGGCCGGCGGTCGCGGTAGAACTGCCAGGTGTTGCGGACCTCGCGCACGAGATCCATGTTCAGGTCGGCGATGAGCAGCTGCTCATCCTTCTCGGACGCCTGCGCGATGATCTTGCCGCGCGGGTCCGCGAAGTACGACGAGCCGTAGTAGTCGTTCGGCCCGAATTCCTTCTCCTGCCCCACGCGATTGATCGTGCCGACCCAGTAGCCGTTCGCGATCGCGTGCGCGGTCTGCTCGATGAACCACAGATGCATCGAGAGGCCGCGGGACGTCGCCGACGGGATGAACACGAGCTCCGCGCCGTGCAGCCCGAGCATGCGCGCGCCCTCGGGGAAGTGGCGGTCGTAGCAGATGTACACGCCGACCTTGCCGACGGCGGTGTCGAAGACCGGGTAGCCCATGTTCCCCGGCCGGAAGTAGAACTTCTCCCAGAACCCATTCACGTGCGGGATGTGCGTCTTCCGATATTTGCCCAGATACTTGCCATCGGCGTCGATGACCGCGGCGGTGTTGTAGTAGACGCCGACCTGGTCCTCTTCATACATCGGGACGATGAGCACGATCCCGTGCTTCTTCGCGAGCTCCTGCATCAGCTTGGTCGTCGGGCCGTCGGGGATCTTCTCCGTGTACGAGTAGTGCTTGGTGTCCTGGACTTGGCAGAAATACGGACCGTAGAAGAGCTCCTGGAGGCACATCACCTGGGCGCCTTGCTTTGCCGCTTGCTCGATGTATTTCGCGTGCTTTGCGACCATCGAGTCCTTGTCGCCGGTCCAGGCGACCTGGACGAGCGCCGCCTTGACGGTGGTCATCTCGCCCTCCCCTTTCGAACTTTGGCTTGGCCGCGATGCTAGTGGAGAGCACAATCAGCAGCGGCCGGCGATCAGCTCGGCCGGCGCGGGAGGGTGCACGTGAGACGTCTAGCGATGGCCATTGCCGTTCTCAGCCTGGTACTTACCGCCTGCGGTCAGCCGCCCCCGGTCACCGGCACTTCGGCGCCGAGCGCAACGGTCGCGGCCACCGCCTCGCCGACACGAGGCGGGACCGCCATCGTCGCGATCTGGCAGTTCCCATCCACGCTCGCCGCGCATTACGCGAACCAGACCGTCACCGACATCGTGAACAACGGCGTCATCGAAGGGCTCGCCGAGACGAACACCGCCGGCGAGTACCTCCCCACCCTCGCGAAGACCGTCCCCACCATCGCGAACGGCGGTGCCAAGGTGAGCGCCGACGGGAAGAAGCTCGACGTGACGTGGGAGCTCAAGCCGGGGATCAAGTGGTCTGACGGCACGCCGCTCACCAGTGCGGACATCAAATACACCTGGGAGATCTGGATGAAGGATCCCAAGGTGAACAACCGCACCGGTTTCAGCGAGATCGAGTCCATCGATCTGCCGAACGAGCTGACCGCCGTCGTGCACTACAAGTCGATCTACGCGCCGTATCCGCTCAACTTCAGCGCGCTCATGCCGAAGGCGCTGCTCGAGAAGGAAGCGGACATCAGCAAGACCGACTACGTGCGCAAGCCGCTCGGCACGGGACCGTTCAAGGTCACCGAGTTCAAGACTGACGAGTCGATCACGCTCGAGAAGAACACGAACTACCGCGACACGAGCAAGCCGTACCTCGACAAGATCATCTTCAAGAGCGTCCCGTCGAGCCAGGTCGGTCTCGCGCAGCTGAAGGCCGGCGAGGTCCACGCGATGTGGAACCTCACCGAGGCGCAGACGCCCGAGGTCGAGAAGGAAGCCTCGCTCGCGCTCCTCGTCGTTCAGGGACCGACGGTCGAGCGCATCGAGCTCAACACCGCGATGAACCAGGAGTATCCCGACCCGAACAGCGTGCACCCGGTCCTCGGCGACATCGAGATGCGGAAGGCGCTGCTCTACGCGACGCCGAAGCAGCAGATCATCGACAAGCTCCTCTTCGGCAAGGCGAAGCCCGGCAGCTCGCCGGTGTCGCAGGGCTGGGCCGCGTACAAGGAGCCGCAGGAGGGCTACGACCCGGCGAAAGCGAACGCAGCCCTCGACAAGGCTGGCTGGGTGAAGGGCAGCGACGGCATTCGCAGCAAGGGTGGCGTTCGCGCCTCGCTCACCTACGCGACGACGACCGGCGACCAGCTACGCGAGCGCGTCCAGCAGGTGCTGGTGGACGAGTGGAAAGCGATCGGCGTCGAGGTGAAGATCCAGAACCAGCCGTCGAGCGTGATCCTGTCCGGCTCGTGCACGGGCAAGGACCCGCGCAAGCTCGGCACGTTCGATCTGCTCATGTACGCGTCGACACCGTCGATCGATCCACATTCGACCATCCTGCCGCGCTACCACTCGAAGCAGATCCCGACGCAAGCGGACTGCTCGGGTCAGAACTACACGCGTTTCAAGAACGCCGACGTGGACAAGGCGATCGATGAGGCCGGCGGAACGCTCGACCTCGAGAAGCGCAAGGCCGCATATGCCAAGGTGATGAAGGCGCTGAACGACGCCTACGTGATCATCTGGATGTACGACCGCGCGAACATCGACGCACGCGTCACCGGCCTGCAGGGTTGGCAGGGCAACGTCTGGCGCCGATTCACCTGGAACGTCCAGGACTGGTGGCTCAAGAAATAGCCCGGAGCAGATAGGAGGGCGGCGGCGCCGTGGGGAGATACGTCCTGCGCCGGCTCCTGCAGGCGCTGCCGCTCCTCTTTGCCATCAGCGTCGCGTCGTTCGCGATCCTCAAGGCGACGCCCGGCGGACCGCTCGCGGCGTACGAGGGCAACCCCGAATTCACCGAGCAGGACCGCGTGCGGCTCGAGCACGCCTTCGGCCTCGACCGCCCACTGCCGGTCCAGTACCTCAGCTGGCTGGGAAGCTTCCTGACCGGTGACTGGGGCTACGGATTCGCGAGCCAG
>JBKPCZ010000030.1:0-5300 GCA_046727665.1 Chloroflexota bacterium | reverse complement strand
ACGGCGGCGGTGCCGAACGAGATCGCGCGCGTCGGCGCGCTCACACCGCAGATGCGCGAGCTGAGCCGGATCTCCGATGTCGAGGAACGGAAGCGCCTCACCCGCGCTCGGCTGATCGCGTTCACGAAGCTCGCGCCGGAGCAGCGTCAGTTGATCACCGCTGCACGTCGCCAGGCGTTCGAGGTCGACCGCGCCGTCATGGAGGCGGACCAGAAGCTGGTCGATGAGCTGCTGCCGACGCTTGATGCGTCGGTCCGCTCGGCATACCCGCAGACCTAGTGCGGTTCGACTACCGCGAGGATCAGCTCGCCATCCAGGCCGCGGTGCGCGACTTCGCGCGCGGCCGCATCGCGCCGAACGCGGAGAAGTGGAGCGAGGCGGGCAGGTTCCCCGATGAGATCCTTCCCGAGCTCGCGCAGCTGGGTCTCACCGGCCTGGCCGTCCCGGCCGAGCTGGGCGGCGCGGAGCTCGACACGCTCACGATCGCGCTCGTCATGGAAGAGCTCGGCGCGGCCGACGGATCGGTCGCGCTCAGCGTCGCCGCCCACAACAGCCTGTGCATCGGGCATCTGCTCGTCGCCGCGAACGATGAGCAGAAGCGCCGCTGGCTCCCGCCGCTCGCGCGCGGTGAGTACCTCGGCGCATGGGCTCTCACCGAGCCGGCCTCGGGCTCCGACGCGATCGCGGTGCAGAGCCGCGCGGTCCGAGAGGGCGACGGCTACATCTTGAACGGGACGAAGCAGTTCATCACCAACGGATCGCTCGCCGGGTTCGCGGTCGTGGTCGCCGGCGCGGGCGAGCGCAAGCTGTCGGCGTTCGGCGTGACGCGCGGCACGCCGGGATTCGGCCCGGGGAAGCGCGAGAAGAAGATGGGCCTGCATGCCTCGGACACATCGCAGCTCGTGCTCCAGGATTGCCGCGTCGCGGAAGGCGACCGCATCGGCGCCGACGGGCAGGCCTTCGACGACGTGAAGAAGGTGCTGGACAAAGGCCGCATCGGGATCGGCGCGCTCGCGCTCGGTCTCGGACGCGCGGCGCTCGACACCGCGATCGCGTACGCGAAGGGGCGCCGGCAATTCGGACGTCCGATCGCCGAGTTCGAGATGACGCAGTGGAAGATCGTGCGCGCCCGGACCCAGCTGGATGCCGGACGCCTGTTGGTGCACCGTGCCGCGGCGCTCGCGGACTGCGGCCGGCCGTTCGGCGTCGCCGCGTCCAAGGCGAAGCTCTACGCGACCGAAGCGGCCAGCCGCGCCGCGAACGACTCGCTCCAGATCCTCGGCGGGTACGGCTATCTGCGCGACTACCCGGTCGAGCGCATCGTGCGGGACGCGCGCCTCATGGAGATCGGCGAGGGCACCAGCGAGGTGCAGCGCATCGTCATCGCGAGAGACCTGGCGCGACAAGCCTCGTGACCGTCGCCGCGTCCGATCTGCTGGAGCGGGCTCGGGCCGGCGACAAGCGCGCGACCGCGCGCCTCCTCTCGGTCGTGGAGAACGACGAACCCGGCGCGGCAGAGGCGCTGCGGACGCTGTACCCGCTCACCGGTCACGCCGAGATCGTCGGCATCACCGGACCGCCCGGCGGCGGCAAGAGCACGCTGGTGAACCGGCTCGCGGGCGCGTACCGCACGACGACCGAGCGCGTCGCCGTCGTTGCCGTGGATCCGTCGTCGCCGTTCAGCGGCGGCGCGATCCTCGGCGACCGCATCCGGATGCGCGAGCGTTTCCTGGACGAGGGCCTGTTCATCCGCAGCATGGCGACTCGTGGGCATGCCGGAGGTCTCGCGCGCGCGACATCGCGCGTCGTCAACGTCCTGGACGCGCTCGGCTACGGCATCGTGCTGGTCGAGACGGTCGGGGTGGGGCAGGAGGAGGTCGAGGTCGTGCGCGTCGCCGACACCGTGTGCCTCGTGACCGTGCCCGGGCTCGGCGACGATATCCAGGCGATCAAGGCCGGCGTGCTCGAGATCGCCGACGTGCTCGTGGTGAACAAGGCCGACCGGCCCGGCGCGGACGAGACCGCGCGCGACCTCGCTCAGATGCTGACGCTCGGCGCGCCGCGCATCGCGTGGAAGCCACCGATCGTGCGCACCACGGCCGCGACCGGCGAGGGCATCGAGCAGCTGATGGCGGCGATCGCGAAACACCGCGCGTGGGCGGCGGAGAGCGGCGAGCGCGATGCGCGCCGTCGCGCCGCGGCGCGGGCCGAGGTCGAGGAGCTCCTGCGGGACGCGCTCGTCCGCCGCCTGCGCGATCGCCTTGGCGAGGAGCGCGTCGAGCGCGCCATCGTCCGCGTCGCGGAACGCGCGATCGACCCGTATGCGGCGGTGGACGAGCTGTTGCGCGAATGAACCACGCGCACCACGCGCCGGCGCCGGATGTCACGCGCCTGGCACTGGACGCGACGCGTCACTGCCTGACCGGCTGCGCGATCGGCGAGGTCGTCGGCCTTCTGATCTCCGGCGCGCTTGGTCTGACGACGGAGGCGTCGATCGTCGCGGGCATCGTCCTGGCGTTCGTCTTCGGCTACTCGTTCACCTTCGTCCCGCTGCTGCGCGGCGGCATGGCTCTCGGTCGCGCCGTCGGCGTGACGCTCGCCGCGGACACGATCTCGATCGTCGTGATGGAGGCCGTCGACAACCTCGTCGTTCTCCTCGTCCCGGGTGCGATGGCCGCGGGTCTAGACGATCCGCTCTTCTGGGGCAGCCTCGCGGTCGGCCTCGTCATCGCTTTCGCCGCCGCCTTCCCGGTGAATCGCTGGCTCATCGCGCGCGGTCGCGGACACGCGCTGGCGCACGGCGGCCACCCCTGATCGAGCTCGTCCTGCTCCGGACCGGTTCCGTCGACATCACGCGCGGCGCGTTCGCGCCGTGGCTCGACCCGGCCGCCGCCAACGATCGCGTCCTCGCGCCGGTGTGGTCGGCCCTGATCCGGACGCCCGAGGGCAACATCCTGTTCGACACGGGCCTGCATCCGGTGCATGTCTCCAACCCGTTTGCGACGTTCGGCAAGCCACCACCGGATCGCGAGGGCATCGCGATGCGGATCGTGATGACCGACGAGGACGCGATCGTCGCCCGGCTCGCGTCAGTCGGCGTGAAGCCCGACGACGTCGCGATCGTCGTGAACAGCCACCTGCATTTCGATCACGCCGGCAACAACGGCGCCTTCCCGCGTGCCACCTTCGTCGTGCAGGCCGAACATCTCGCCTTCGCGAAGGGGAAGCCCAATTTCCCCGGCGTCTACTGGGACATCGCGGAGCTGCGCTACCTACCGGTGACGGGACGCACTCGCGTCGCGAGGGGCGTCGAGGTCGTGCCGACGCCTGGTCACGCTCCGGGTCACCAGTCGCTCGTCGTCGACCTTCCCGAGACAGGCCGCGTCGTCCTCACCGGCGATGCCGCGTTCACGCGTCAGAACATCGTGCGTCGCGAGACGACGGCGATGGACGAGGACGCGGCGAGAGAGTCGCTCGTGCTGATCCAGTCGCTCGTGGACGGCGATCTGAAGCGAGTGTTCACGAGCCATGATGCGGAGGCGTGGTCGACGTGGCGTCACGCCCCCGACGCGTACCGCTAGAGGCGGTGGACCCTGTTTCGCCGCGCTGCTGATGTCGGGCTGAGGGAGAAGCTCCTCGATCCAGGCGGTGTGGTGCGTCTGTATGGCACGACACCGCCTCGCATCGGCGCCAGCGAAGAAGCGATCGACGCCGTCGCTCAGAAGCTCGCATTGCGGCTGAGCGGCCTGCCCATCGATGGGATCGTCGTCTACGACATCCAGGACGAGTCCGGTCGAACGCAGCTGCCGCGCCCCTTCGCCTTCACCGGAACGGTCGATCCGCGCGATTATTCGCGTCTACTCGCGGCGCGGACCGCCGGCGCCACGATCACCTACAAGTGTGTGGGCGACCTCGACGAAGTCGCGTGGCGCGGGTGGCTCGACGAAACAGCTCGCGTGTACGGAGCCGGGTGCTTGTCGATCGTCGGCCGGCCGACCTCGGGAGTGCTTTATCCGCTCGCTCTTTCAGCGGCGATCCGGCTTGCCGCCGGGCACCCGGCAGGTTTCACCCTCGGCGGCGTTGTGATCGCGGAGCGGCACACCGCGCAGAGAAGCGAATCGGCGCGGTTGCTCGACAAGGGGAAAAAGGGGTGCAGCTACTTCGTTTCACAGACCGTGTACCACGCAGATGCGACGGAGCGACTGCTGGACGATTACGTGCGGGACTGCCGGGATGCCGGTGTGCAGCCGCAACGAATCGTGTTGACTTTCGCGCCTGCGGGGCGGGCGAAGACGATCGATTTTCTGAGATGGCTAGGGGTACACGTCCCGCTCGAGACAGAGACGGCGATCCTCAGCGCCGCGGACCCGATCGAGAGATCGATCGAGATCTGCCGTGACAACCTTCGGCGGATCCTCGACCACGAGTACGCCGGTCAGATCCCTCTCGGCATCAATGTCGAGAGCGTGTCGATCAAGCGCGATGAGATCGACGCGAGCGTGGTCCTGTTCCGCGCCCTCGACGCAGTCGTGCGCGAGAGGCTCGGATAGTGCGACTAGCATCGGAATCGTGCCGCGGCCCCAGGCGCCCCGCATCCCGATCGCACGCTGGCGTGGCCGCGCGTGGGAGCACGTCGATGATGCGGTCGCCGCGGAGGAGCCGCTCCAGCTCCTGCTGAACGGCGAGCCGCTGAGCATCGTCATGCGCACGCCAGGGCACGACATCGAGCTCGCGCTCGGCCTGCTGTCCGCGGAGCACGTCCTCGGTTCGCTCGCGGAGGTGACGGAGATCCGCATCAGCGCCGAATCGGGCGAGCACGAGGATCGTCTGCCCGTCGTGGACAACATCGTGGAGTCGAACCAGATCGACATCCGCGTCCGCGCGGGCGCCGGGCGTCGCCCGGAGCGATCGTTCCTCGCGAGCTCGGCGTGCGGCGTGTGCGGCGCCACGACGGTCGAGTCGCTCGCGCACGACCACGCGCCGCTCGCCGAGGGGCCACGCGTCGACGCGGCGACGCTGCCGCCGCTCGCGCACCAGCTGCGCGGTGGCCAGCGCGTCTTCGACGCGACCGGTGGTCTTCACGCGGCCGGACTCTTCACCGCGGACGGCGACCTCGTGACACTGCGCGAGGACATCGGTCGGCACAACGCGGTGGACAAGGTCGTCGGGCGCGCGCTCCTCGACGGCCGGCTCCCGCTCGCGACTTCCGTCCTCGCCGTGAGCGGGCGCGCCGGTTACGAGGTCGTGCAGAAGGCCGTCGCCGCGGGCATCCCCATCCTCGTGGCGGTCGGCGCGCCGTC
>JBKPCZ010000029.1:0-3071 GCA_046727665.1 Chloroflexota bacterium | reverse complement strand
GACACGCCGGACAAGGTCACCAACAAGCGGCTCTGGCTGAAGGCCGCGAAGCTGACGCTCGCGACGGCGCTCGACCTCGCGCGCGGCGGAGCGCAGCTCTGACGCGGCGGATCAGCGTCCGCGCGCAGCTCGCGATCTTCGCGGGGCTCGTCGCGATCTTCGTGATCGCGTTCCTCTATCTGCGGCCGGCCGTCGGCGTGCTCAGCGACGCGGAGTACGTAGCCATCGCGAAGGCCACCCCGCAGGGGCAGCTGTATTTCAAGAAGTACGACGCTCCGTGCCAGGTGATACGCGTGTTCACGGTCCAGGTGAACTGCGACTACGTCCCCCCGGGCGCGACGGCAACGGAGAAGTTCCGCGCGAACATCGATCCCCGTACGAACGCGGTGATCGAGGTCGAGGCGGACTTCACGCCCTGACGCTCTCCGCCGAATAGATCGCGCGAAGGAAGCGGCTCGGAACGCTCGCCAGCTTGCGCGTACCGGTGAAGCCGTTCGCATCGGCGAGCGCGCGCCACGTCTCGAACGACAGCGGATGCGGCACGTACGGATTGCCCCGGTCGGCGTCGTACTCGACGAGGAGCAAGCGGCCCGAGGGCTTGAGCATGTCGCGGACGAGTGCGAGCATCGGCTTCTTGTCGCGGACGAAATGCAGCGAGTTCGCCATGACGACACCGTCCAGCGGCGCGAGGTCGAGCGGCTTCGTGAAATCCGCGCCGAGCGTGCGCACCGCCGCGTTGCCCGGGCGCAGCGAGCGTTCGAGCTCGCGCAGCGCGCCGCGATCGCGATCCACGGCGATCACCTCTCCGCCGGCGCCCACCAGCTCCGCGAGCGCGAGCGTGAATGCGCCGGTGCCCGCTCCAAGATCCGCCCAGACGCCGCCCGGCGTGACGCCGCCGCGCAGCAGTCGAACGTGATCCGCATGGTCCACTAGGTCTTGCGACCGAGGTCAGACTCCGCCCAGCCGTCGGTCGAGAGCACGAGCGTCACCGGCCCGTCGGCCTCGAGCACGATGCGCATGTCCGCGCCAAATCGGCCCTGCTCCACGCTCGCGTCCGCGCCGCGTAACACGCCGCAGAAGGCATCGAAGAGTCGACGGCCGAGCTCGGGCGCCGCGGCCGCGGTGAAGTCGGGACGCCGTCCATGCCGGACGTCGCCGTACAGCGTGAACTGCGGGATCACGAGGACGCTTCCGCTCACGTCCTTCAAGGCGCGATCGAGGCGGCCGCGGCCGTCGTCGAAGATGCGGAGCGCAAGGATCTTCGCGGCGACGCGTTCGCCGTCCTCGGGCCGGTCATCGGCCGCGACACCGAGGAGGACCACCATGCCTGGGCCGATCGTCGCAGTGATCTCGTCCGCGATGTGCACCGAAGCTGAGCGAACTCGCTGGACGACCGCGCGCATCGCCGGCTGGTCTTCTAGTCCAGCATCCAGGGATTGTCCCCGCGAACGACGGACTCGACCTCGCTCGCGGAGAGATGCCCGGGCGCGAACACCGTCATGCTCTTTTCGAGCGGCAGTCGCGTGATGAACGTCGCCTTCCCGAACCGGTAGCCGTGCTGGAACAGGAACGGTTTGCCATCGATCTCGATGCGTTGGCGGCGGTCGGTGGATGCGGTGGGCACGCGGTCAGTATGGAGAACTGCTCGCGAACGCGCGTTCAGTCGATGATCAGAGTGAAGAGTGCCCGATCATTCGGTGAACGGCTCTGGCGGCGGCGCGGGCGGCGGAGTCAGCTCACCGGGCAGTCCGGGGTCGTACGGAACGACATCGCTCGATCCGCCTTCGTCCGCGGCGGCATAGTTCGCCGTGAGCGCGAACAACATCAGCGCCAATACGACGACGCGAATGAGCGTCATGCGAAGTGGTGTCACCTGCGTCTCCCCTTCATCCCTCCCCCGTTCGGCGGATTGTGCCCGCTCAGAACGGTTGGCTATCCTCCGGCGAGTCTACGAACGCTGAACACGAAGGCGCAAGGCGAAACCAGACGCCTGTCTGTCAGTTCAGTGACATTGGAGCGATGTGACGACCACCGAAACTACGACGAAACCGAGCGGCCTCGGAGCCCGCGTGCGCGAAGCGCGCCGCGAGCGAGGCATGAGTCAAGCGCAGCTTGCCGGCGAAGAGCTCACCAAGGGCTTCATCAGCCAGGTCGAATCCGGACTGGTCCGACCGTCGGTCCGCTCCCTCCAGATCCTCGCCGCGCGGCTGGGCAAGAGCCTCGATTACTTCCTCGGTGACGAGCCACTCGCCACGTCGAAGCGCCTGGTCTTCCACCGCTTGGCCGCGGAGGCCGCGGCGGAGCGCCGCGACTGGACCGCGGTGCGCGAAGAGGTGACGGCGGCGCTTGAAGCGAAGCCCGAAAAACGGGAGCGCGCGGCGCTGCTGCGCTTCCTGGCGCAGGCGGAGATGAACACCGGTAATCGTGAGATCGCCTTCGACCGTATCGGCGAGGCCCTGTCGCTCATCGACGCGACGAACGACGCCGGCGAGGTCGCGCACCTGCTGCACCTTCGCGGCATCGCGTACGGGCAGATCGGCCAGTACGTCGCCGCGGCCGAGGCGCTCGAGGCGGCGCGCGACGCGATGGAGCGTTTCGAGGTCAGCGACCCGCGCCTCCGCGCGCGCATCCTGGTCGCGCTCGGGACCGCATATCGCCGCTTGAACCGGACCGCCAAGGCGATGCAGACGTACGGCTCGGCGCTCGATCTCGCGAGCGGCATCGACGAGCTCCGCCTCGCGGCGCAGGGCTACATGGGCGTGGCCGTGTCGCTGTACGACGCGGGCGAGCTCGATGGCGCGATCGCGAACTATCGGCGCGCGCTCGACCTCTTCACGCGCGTCGAGGACACGACCTTCCAGCTGCAGGTGCTGCACTCGCTGTCTTCGATCCACTTCGAGATGGGCAAGACCGACGAAGCCCGCGAGCTGGCCGAGCGTGGGGCCGCCGCGGCCGAGATGGCGCACGACGAGGGCATGGTCGCGGTCGCGCAGCTCGTGCTCGCACGGATCGCGCTCGTGAACGGCGACGCCGAGCAGGCTCTGAACATCGCGAGGCCCGCGGAGAAGATC
>JBKPCZ010000028.1:0-14057 GCA_046727665.1 Chloroflexota bacterium | reverse complement strand
ACGCCGTAGATGGACCACGCGTTCGGCTCCGAGATGACGTTGTCGGTCTTCACGTCGCAGAAGAGCGCGATCTTCTCGCGCAGCTCCTCGTCGATCGGCTCGTCCGCGCGGGCGATGAGGACATCCGGCTGGATGCCGATGGAGCGCAGCTCCTTCACCGAGTGCTGGGTCGGCTTGGTCTTGAGCTCGCCCGTCGCGACACGGGGCAGCAGCGTGAGGTGGATGTACAGGACGTTCTGCCGGCCGACATCGTTGCGGAACTGACGGATCGCCTCGAGGTACGGGAGCGACTCGATGTCGCCGACCGTGCCGCCCACCTCCACGACCACCAGCTCCGCTTGCTGCTCGCGCGCCACGCGGTGGATGCGCTCTTTGATCTCGTTGGTGACGTGTGGGATGACCTGCACCGTGGCCCCGAGGTAGTCCCCGCGGCGTTCCTTCGCGATCACGGCGTTGTAGATCTGCCCGGTCGTGAGATTCGACGCGCGCGTGACGTTCCGGTCGATGAAGCGCTCGTAGTGACCGAGGTCGAGATCGCTTTCGGCGCCGTCCTCGGTGACGAATACCTCGCCATGCTGATACGGGGACATCGTTCCGGGGTCGACGTTGAGGTAGGGATCCATCTTCAGCGACGCGACGGCCAGTCCGCGCGCGGCAAGGATGCGCCCGAGTGAAGCTGCGGTGATTCCCTTCCCGAGAGAGGAGGTGACCCCGCCCGTCACGAACACGAACTTCGGCACCCTCAAGTGACCTCCGGGGTTTTTCTAATGGTAGCGGACGCCGTGTCCCAGTGGATGCCGAGCGCCAAAAGCAGCGCGCTGATCATTGGAACGAGTGCCGAGAGCGACTCGCCACCGCGCGACGTCGCGAGCGCCGCGAAGACCCAGAGGAGCGGCGCGGCCACGAAGAGCGTCGCGAACGTGAGAAAACGCCGCTGCGACGCGGGCAGCCGCGTCGCGTGAGCGAGCGTCACCGACCACGGGAGTGCGAGCACGACGAAATCGTGGGTCCACACGTACGGCGCGATCACGAGGGACAGCGCACAGGCGAGCCCGACGACGTCCGTGTCGGCGAGGGTGCGCGAACGCACCAGAGCCACGATCGCGATGAGGAGCGCTGCGATGATGGCGATGGCAACCGGCGCGCCCCCAAAAGGCACCGCCAGATCCCAGCTCGTCGCGAGCGGCACCGTCGCGACCCGTTTCGCCGACGCGGCGGCGGCCCACTCGGCGAACCAGCTCGGGCGCAGCGCGACGATCGCCACCACGGATCCGGCCGCGAGCGCGAGCGCGGTCGCGAGTGAGGCCCATCGCCGCTCGCGCAGCTGAAGGAGCACCAGGGCCGGCAGCGAGAGCAGGGCCGTGTGCGGCTTCAGCGCGAGCGCAGCGGTCGCGAGCCCGGACGCGCCGCTCGGCGATCGCAGCGCGACCACCGCGCCGGCCGCCAGCGCCAGGGTGAGCACGCCGAACTGCCCTTCGGCGAGACCCAGGAGAAAAGGTTCGGTGAGCACGACGAGCACGGTGATGACCGGCCACGGGATCCGCGCGGGACCGGCGAGCGCCCGGAGCCAGCCGATCGCGAGCACCGTCGCGGCGACAAGCAGTGACAGCCAGGCAGTTGCGGCGACCGGCTGCGGCAGGATGCCGAGTGCGACGAACGCCACCGCGGTCCACGGCGGATACGGGAATCGGTCGCCGCAGTATCTGACGTCGAGCCGCTCGCGCCGGGTCTCGGCGACCATCCGCTGATAACGGGCGGCATCGTACGGATCCCCGCCGGTCGCGACGATCGCACCGGCCACCCAGAAGCACTGGAAATCGCGCTCGACGTACCAACCGTTGCCGGCGGCGGCGACCGCACCGCAGAGGACCGAGAGCGCCAGCAGGAGTGCCGCGCCGCGTGCGCCTTGGGCGACTCCGCTCACTCCGGTCCGAAGGGCAGCGAATGCAACACGACCAGGCGCGGCCGCTCGCTATCGGCGCGAGCGGGTGCGGATTCCATCTCGATGGGCGCGTCGACGCGGCAGTCATCGAGCCGCCCGTCGAACCGCAGCGCGCGGAACCGGGCGTCGCGCAGCTCGCCGGTCTCACCGGCATGCTCCACGATCGCGACGATGCGCGGCCGCAGCCAGCGCATTCCCGTGCGCAGCGGAAGCGGTGTCGCGAACGGCGACGCGTCGGCGGTGAAGTCGCGCGTGGCCTCGTCGAGCCACTGGCCGAGATAGGGAGGCACGTACGCTTCACCGGCAAACGAGAGGATGTCGTCGGCATACATCCCGCACAGCGCGCGGACCGCGCCGCGCCGCTCGTCCTCGACGAGGCCGCCGAGCACGACGTCCGCGCGCGGCGTCACGTGGCACTTGAGCCAGTCGGCGGTGCGCGTGCCCGGGATGTAGCGGCTGTCGCGGCGTTTCGCCACGATGCCCTCCAGACCGTATTCGGCGACGACATCGAGGAACGGCTCGCCGTCCTCCGCGAGGTGCTCGGGCACCGCGAGCGAGCGGCTGCGCAGACCGAGCGCCGTCAGCCGTCGGCGCCGCTCTTCGAGTGGGCGGGCGAGGAGCGGCCGGTGGTCTTCGTACAGCAGGTCGAACGCGACGAACACCGGACCGCGGCCGCGCTTAGCGGCCTTTGGTCCGAGGCGACCGGTGAGCAGGTCGTAGCTCGGGCGTCCGCGTGAGTCACAGACGACGATCTCGCCGTCGAGCAGGGCGCCCTCGGGGACGGCCAGCTCGGACAGCTCCGGTACCAGCGGCAGCAGGTCACCGCCGCCGCGGTCGGAGATGCGTAGCCGCCCGCGGTCCATCGACGCGAGCGCGCGGATGCCGTCCCACTTCAGCTCGAAGAGGTGATCGGGCGAGTTGAAAGCATCGGCCGCGAGCCGCGGTCGCATCGGCGCGAGATCGCGCGGGAGCGCGGCCTGCGCGTCGCCGACCTCGAGGAGGACCGGATGCTCGCTGCCCGGCGAGCGCGAGTCACGACGCACTCGCCGAGCATATCGAGCGGACCTTGCTTAGGAGGCCTTCTTTCGCGCGCTCTTCTCGCGCGCGCCTGTCTTCTTGCGACTGACGAGCGATTCGTGGCCGCCGCGGGCCTCCCGGCCGCGTGCGGTCTCGCCCTTCTTCGCCTTCTCGACCGACGCCTTGAGCGCGGACATGAGGTCCACGACGGTCGTCTCGGCCTCCGGCTCAGGCGCCTCGATGACTTGGCGCTTCTCGACCTTGGCCTCGACGACCTCCATGAGCGCCTTCTTGTATTCGTCCTTGAACTCGTCGGGCTCGAACTTCATCGCCATCATGCCGACGAGGTTCTCGGCCATCTTCCCCTCGGCCGGGCTCACCTTGACGTCCTCGGGCAGGTCGAGCTCTTCGGTCGAGCGGATCTCGTCGGGCCAGTGGAGCGTGTTCATCACGAGCACGCCGTCGTGAGAGCGCACCGAGACAAGCCGCTCGCGATCGCGCAGCGCGAACTTCGCGATCGCCACGCGCTCGGTCTTCTCGAGGGTCTGCTTCAGCAGCTCGTACGGCTTGGCCGCGGACTTCTCGGGCTCGAGGTAGTACGCGGACTGGTAGTAGAGCGCGCCGGGCAGCTCTTTGTCCTCGATGAAACCCGCGATGTCGATCGCCTTGCTGCTGTGCAGCGGCAGCTTGTCGAGGTCAGCATCGTCGAGCTCGACGTAGCTGCCCTTCTCGTACTCGTATCCCTTCACGACGTCACCCCAGGCGACCTCGTGATCGCCCTCGGGGCACCAGCGCTTGTTCTTGATGCGCGCCTTGTGCACCGGACACAGGAGATTGAAGGAGACCTTGCTCGTGCTCTCCGTCGCCAGATAGAGGCGCACCGGGATGGCGACCATCCCGAAGCTCATGACCCCGCGCCAGATCGAACGAGGCATCTCGCCACCCCCGGCCGCTTCTTCTTCTTTGCGCGCGGCCTGCCGCGCGAAGCGTAACGGTCCGTGTCAAGCGCGAGCAGGCCACATGCCGCCTGGCGAAGCCGCGGGAAGGAGGTCGCGTTCGGTTCAGGGGATGGGGGTGACGACGAGGTTCAGGTCCTTCGTCCCGGTCACGCGCACGCGCGTTCCCTCGGCGATGTCGGTGTCCGCGGTGGCGACGACCGCCATCACGTTGCCCGACCCATCGGGCAGCGCGATCTCGCCGTACTCACCGGCGCGGATCGCGGCGACGACGCGCGCGTCCCAACCGATGTACGTCGAGAGCGTGTTGCGCGCCGCTGGACCCCGCAGGAGGTGGTCGGTCCAATCGATGCGGACGAGGGCCGTGATCGCGGCGGCGACGAGCCCGAGGAGGAACGGCAGCCGATTGCCCGCGAACGCGCCACCGAAGCGCGGCCCGACCGGCCGTCCGGGCGGACCGGGCGGACCGCTGTCGAGCTGTGGCACGACGAGCGCGCCGATGCCGAAGCCGATGAGGAACGCGCCGGCGACCTCGGTGAAGAGCACGTCTCCGATCCGCAGGGCGACGAGAGACTCCCAGCGCGTCCCGCGCCGGCGCGCCGCCCACCGCGCGACCACGACGAGCGCGATGCCCAGGACGACGAGGAAGGCATACAGCGGAGCGTCGAACACGCTTGGCGCTGCCATCGAGCCGCTGTTCTATCAGTATTCGCGCACGAAGCGCTTGCCCGGTCGAACGCCAGACCGATCAGCGCGCGAGCGCGCGCTTAGGCGGCGATCGCCTTCTCCGCGAGCGTGGTCGGAAGCATGCCCGTGGTGGTGATGTCGTCGTGGAAAGCGCGAAGCGCTTCTCGGTCCGATTGCCCGCGCTTCGCGAGCCAGCGAGTGCGGATGTCGATGATCTCGAGCATGCCGGTGAGGTAGCTCGACGCCTGCGTCGGCCAGCTGCAATAGCGACCCACCTCCGCTCGTGCGTTCGGCTCGGTGAGATTCCCGTTCGCCATCATGAAGCGGACCGCTTCGTCGAAGGTCATCTCGCCCATGTGCAGGCTCGTGTCGACGACGATGCGCGCCGCGCGGAAGATCGTGGCCTCGTACTGGTACAGCAGGTGCTTCGGATCGGTGAAGAAGCCCTGCTCGCGCATGACGCGCTCGGCATACAGGGCCCAGCCCTCGCTGAAGTACGCCGTACCGAAGATCCGCCGTGCGTGCGATGGGTTGGACTTGGCCATGACGAGATGCCAGTGGTGACCGGGATAGGCCTCGTGCACCGCGGTCGTCGGGATGCCCGCGCTGCAATTCCCCTCGAGGCGCTTCTGGACTTCCTCGCTCGACGTGCCATCCGGCGGGTACGGCACGAAGAAGTGCCCGTGGAGCGTGTCGCGGAACGCCGGCGGGCGCTGGTACGACGCGACCGCGAGCACGGGCCGCTGGAATGGCGGCGAGGGCTCGACAGTGCACTTCTCACCCGGCGGCAAGGTCACCAGGCCGGTGTCGCGTAGGAACGACCGAGCGCGCTCGGTCCACTCCGCGTACTCGTCGCGCATCGCATCGGGCGTCGGCGCGTGGATCTTGTTGAGCCGATCGCAGGTCTTCGCCCAGTCTCCCGATCCGTCGATCTCGGTCGCGATGCGGTTCGCCTCCGCGGAGAGGAGCGCGTGCTGCTCGCGGCCGCGCTCGCGCAGCTCGGCGGCGCCGAACGGGAGGAGCTCCTTCTCGCGCAGCAGTGCGCTGTAGAGCTCCTCGCCGATGGCGTAGTCGCCCTGCGCGCGTTCCCTGTTCGTCTCGAGGAACGCCACGAAATCGTCGAAGGCCTTCCCGGCCTTCGCGCCCGCCTCCGTCAGATGCCGTTGCGAGGACGCGTCGCTCACCTCCGCCGGGACGAGCTCGCGCGCGTAGCGCGCCGCGGCTTTCGCCTGGCCGATCGCGCGTTCGACGTAGACGCGCGGGGTGCGCGAGAAATCGAGATTGGTGACGCCGTCGCGGATGTTGGTCGGCACGCCCTCCAGCCTCTTCGCCGCCGCAACCGCGAGCTCGCGCTCGGGTCGCAGCCGATGGAGGAAGAGCGAGAACACGCCGTTCAGACCCGGGTTCAGGTAGTAATTCGGCTGGCGCTTCCACATGTCGAGCGGGTGGTAGAGCTCACGGCCGCGCAGGACCGACACGAGGAGTTCCCGATCGATGCGCTCGGAGGGCGCCAGGCCATCATCCGCGACCGCACGGAACCGTCTCAGCCATTCGAGGTCGGATTCGCGGCGCTGCTCATACGCCGCCGCGCTCGTGTCGTCGAGGCGCTCGTCGTACTCGGTGAGACCGAGACTGGACGCGAGCGTCGGGGATTCTTCGTATTCCCTCTCCAGGAAGGAGTCGACGAGCGAGGCGAACGCGGACGACACCCTGGCACCTCCATGAGAATTGGCTGGAGCGGTAAGCGTGAGCCTCGAGGAATACCAGCGCAAACGCGACTTCAAGCGGACGCCGGAGCCGAAAGGCCAGCGCCCGAAGTCGGAGCCTACCCGTCGCTACGTCGTGCATCGCCATCACGCGACGCGCTTGCACTGGGACGTGCGCCTCGAGATGCGCGGGATCCTCGCGTCCTGGGCAGTGCCGCAGGGGCCCCCACTCGAAGGCGGTAAGCGCCGGCTCGCCGTTCACACCGAGGATCATCCGATCGAGTACCTGACCTTCCACGGCGTCATCCCCGATGGCTACGGTGCGGGGACGATGACGATCTGGGACGAGGGGACCTACGACCTGCTCAAGGACAGCGAGAACGAGTACAAGGTCGCGTTCCACGGCAGGCGCCTCGAAGGCGAATGGGTCCTGGTGAAGACGAAGCAGAACGAGGGACGCGACTGGCTGATGATCAAGCACGGGCCGGTCGTGAAGGACCATCCGCTCGACGCGCGCATCTATCCGATGCTCGCGATCACGGCGGAGGAGCCGTTCGACTCGCCGGATTTCGCGTTCGAGGCGAAGTGGGACGGTGTGCGCACTCTTGCGTTCGTCGACGGCGGCGTCGTGCGCCTGCAGACGCGGAACTTGCTCGACTGCACGTCGCAGTACCCGGAGGCGCACCAGATCGCCGAGGCGAACACCGGCGGATACCAGGCCATCTTTGACGGCGAGGTGGCCGCGCTCGACGAGCGCGGCGCGCCGTCCTTCCAGCGACTCCAGCCGCGCATGCACGTGCGCGACGAGGCGACGGTGCGCAAGCTCCGTCGCACGACGCCGGTGATCTACGAGGTCTTCGACCTGCTGTGGCTGGACGGCGAGGACTTCGCGCGGAAGCCGCTCCGCGAGAGGCAGCGGAAGCTCGACGACGTCCTGACGCCGATGGGCTCGATACGGCGCTCGGAGCAGTTCATCGGCACCGGCACCGCGCTCTTCGAGGCCGCGAAGGAGCAGGGGATCGAGGGCATCATCGCCAAGCGCCTCGACTCGCCGTACGTGCGCGGACGCTCGGCGGCGTGGGTGAAGATCAAGGCCTTCAAGACGATGGAGTGCGTGATCGGCGGCTGGACCGAGGGCGAGGGCGGCCGCGCGAAGGCGCTCGGCGCGCTGCTGCTCGGGATCTATCGCGACGGCAAGCTGATCCCGGTCGGCCACGTCGGCTCGGGCTTCGACGAGCGCACGCTGCGCGAGCTGCTCGCGACGCTGAAGGAGCGCGAGTCACCGACGATGCCGTTCGCGATCGAGCCGCGCGTCAACGCGCCGGCGCACTGGTGCCTTCCCGAGCTGGTCTGCGAGGCGAGGTACACCGAGATGACGCGCGAGGGGACGCTACGCCAGCCGACGTATCGCGGGCTGCGCCCCGATGTCAGTCCCGAGGAGTGCACCGGCGAGGAGCGCCGCGAGTCGACGAAGAACGCGCTGCGCGAGGCCGCCCGCGCCTCGCAGAGCGGCAACGGCGCCGCGGCCACCGAGCCCAAGGCGCGCGTGCCGTCGGTGCTCAACGTCGATGGCCACAACCTGCGCCTCACGAACCTCGAGAAGATCCTGTTCCCGGAGGACGGCTACACGAAGGCCGACCTCATCCGCTACTACGCCGAGGTCTCGCCGTACCTCCTGCCGGCGATCAAGGATCGCCCGCTGACGATGAAGGTCATGCCGGATGGGATCGCGGGTCCCTTCTTCTATCAGAAGGACAAGCCGGCGTTCACGCCGAAGTGGATCCAGACCTGGGTCGACAAGAGCGCGGATCGCGAGGGTGGCATCGACTACGTGTTGGGCAACGACCTCGCGACACTGATCTGGCTCGCAAACTACACCGCGATCGAGATCCACCCGTGGCTGTCGCGCGTCGACGATCCCGACCATCCCGACATCGCCATCATCGATCTCGACCCGCAGACGGGTGCGACGTGGGATGACGTTAAGGAGGCCGCACGCATCGTCCACGAGCTGCTGGACGAGATGGATCTCGTCGGCTTCCCGAAGACGACCGGCTCGCGCGGCATCCACATTTGGGTGCCGATCGCGCGGAAGTACACGTTCGAGGAGTCCCGCAACTTCGTCCTCGAGCTCGGAAAGGCCGCACGCGAGCGCGCGCCGAAGCTCATCACGGTCGAGGTGGTGAAGGATCGTCGGCGCGGGATCTACATCGACTTCCTGCAGAACGTGGGCGGAAAGACGACCGCGGGTCCGTACAGCGTCCGGCCGATCCGCCGCGCGCCGGTCTCGGCCCCGCTGCGCTGGGACGAGATCGGTGCGCTCGGCCGGCCGGACGCCTTCACGATGGCGAACATGGCGGCGCGTCTGGCGTCGGTCGGAGATCTGCTCGCGCCGGCGCACGAGCTCGCCCAGAAGCTGCCGAAGATCCGCGCCAAGGCGCGATGACGCGCGCCGCCGTTCTCGCTCCCGGCTACGGCGGGAGCGCGGCGCAGCCGATCCTGCGCGCGCTCGCGCGGCACCTCGCGTCTTACGACATCGCGAGCCACGCGATCACGTTCCGCACGCGCGGCAAGCGGCCGAGCCGCGACTACGCATCCGAGCTCGAGGAACTTCGCGCGGCGCGGGACACGCTGCGTGTACAACACGACAGGGTCGCGCTCGTCGGTCGCAGCTTCGGCGGCCGTATGTGCGCCTTCCTCGCCGTGGTCGAACCGCCTGACGCGCTCGCGATCCTCGGCCATCCGATCTCGCCGCCCGGTCGCCCGCGAGCCGCGGACGAAGAGGCGCTGCAGGGCGCGCGATGCCCCACGCTCGTGGTCCAGGGCGAGCGCGACGAGCTCGGCCCTCTCGCGGTGCTGCGGCGGATCGCGCTCGTTAACCCGCTCGTTGACCTCGCCGTGATCGAGGGTGCCGGGCACGATTTCGGAGCGAAGGAGTCCGAGGCGGTCGAGCAGGTCGCTCGCTGGCTCGACGCGACGCTCCGCTAGAGATCGCGCGAGAGCTGATCGCGATGCGCCTCGACGTACGCGATGGCGTCGACCCCAAAAGTGTCGTTGGGAAACCAGTTCCAGATCTTCGCGTGGCCGGGATCGCCGCGTGCCGCCCCCTCGCGGACGAATTCTCTGCCGGCCTTCTGGCGATCCAAGAGAACGTCGATAACGTCTTTGCGTTCCGGACCGAGACCATAGGCGTCGCAGAACAGGCGGACACGCGCCGCACGATCGCGCAGCGTCGGATCAGAGTCGCTCTTGATGGGCACCCAGCGCCAGATCCCCATCGCAACATCCCAGAGACGGCGTCCGGGTCCGGCGCTGTCGAAATCGACCATCGCCCGGAGCGCGCCGTCGCGGAAGACGGCGTTGAACGGCGCGACGTCGTTGTGGCAGATCACTTCCGCAGCGGTGCTCGGCCAGCGCCAGGACGCCGGCACAGGCGGCTTGAAGCCGGCCTGCGCGTCGTGGTAGCGGCGCAAGAGCCTCGCCGCCGCGATGAGGTTCGCTTCGCGCCAGACGTAGTCCGGCATCGGGTCCGGCCAGCCCGTCGGTCCGTCGCCCTCGATGTACGCGAGCACCTCGCGGCCTTGCTCGTCCATCCCGATCACGCGCGGCGAGCCCTCGAAGCCAACGGCCTCCAGATGTCTGAGCAGCGCGTGCACCGCGGGGGTCCACGGTCCGGCACGGCGCCGAACCGTGTCCCCTATACGCACAGCCGCCGACACGTTGCCGCCGAGCGGGATCTCGTCGCCCATGGCGTGAGTCTGCGGCACGCAGGGCAGGCCTCCGCTTGCTCTTCATCACCACTTCACATCCCGGAGCGAGTCTTCTCGTCGAGAGACAAAGACGAAAGGGGTCACACAAATGAGCGCTCTCAGGGTCATCGTCGTCGCCACCATCGCGGTGGTTGTCGGCATCATCGGGTACCAGATCGGTCTATCGCAGGGACTCGCCACCAGCCTTCCCGCGGGCGCCGCGCCGGTCCCGTACTACGGCTACTACCCGCACTGGGGATTCGGCTTCGGTTTCCTCGGTCTGCTGTTCCCGCTGTTCTTCCTGTTCCTCATCTTCGGCCTGCTTCGCGCGGCCTGGTGGGGCGGTCGGGGCGGGTACGGCGGGCGCGGTTGGGGTAACGGCCGACAGCGGATCGAGGAGCTGCACCGCGAGCTCCACGGCGAGAAGCCGAGCGGCGACCGACCGACCTCGACCAGCACCTAGCATCCCGAGCATGAAGACGGTCCTCGTCGTCGACGACGAGCCGAAGATCGTCCAGCTCGCACGGGACTACCTCGAGCACGCGGGCTTCGCGGTCGTGAGCGCCTCCGACGGAAAGGCGGCGCTCGCGACCGCGCGTTCGTCGCGGCCCGATCTCGTCGTCCTCGATCTCGGATTGCCCGAGCTCGATGGCCTCGATGTCGCGCGGAGCCTCCGGCGCGACTCCACCGTGCCGATCGTCATGCTCACCGGTCGCGGCGACGAGGCCGACCGCATCGCCGGGCTCGAGATCGGCGCCGACGATTACGTCACCAAGCCGTTCAGCCCGAAGGAGCTCGTGGCGCGCATCCGCGCCGTGCTGCGGCGCACCGAGCGGCCACCCGACGCTGGCGACGTCGTCCGTGCCGGCGAAGTCACGCTTGACGTTCCGCGCATGCGCGTCCGCGTCGGCGATCGTGCGGTCGAGCTCACGCCGACGGAGTTCCAGCTGCTCCTCGCCCTCGCGCGCGCCCCGGGCCGCATCTTCACCCGCGCGCAGCTCCTCGACGCCGTGCACGGCGTCGCTTTCGAGTCGTACGAGCGGGCGATCGACGCGCACGTGAAGAACATCCGACGCAAGCTCGAGCCCGATCCGCGCACGCCGCGCTACCTCCTTACGGCGTACGGCGTCGGCTATCGCTTCGCCGACGACGAGTCCTGATGCGACCGCCGGGTGGTGGCCGCGGCTGGCGCGGTGGTGTCTGGACCGGCGGCGCGCGCCCCTTGTGGTGGCCGGAGAACGAGCCGTTTCCGCCCACCGCCGATGCGTGGCGTCGCGCGCGCCGCCGGCACCCGCCCCGCTACGCGCTCATGTTCTGCGGCGCGTTCCTGATCTTCGTGCTGGTGGTCGCGGCGTTCATCACGCTCCTCGTCAACGCGTTCAGCGCGGCGACCTCGGGCGGTGGCCTCGCGGGTTTCGCCCCGCTCGCGGTCCTCTTCGTCGTCGTCTTCGCGATCGGCGCCGGGACCGTCGGGCGTTTCGCGCGACCCGTGGCCGAGCTCGTCGACGCGGCCGAGCGGATCGAGGCCGGCGACTACGCGGTACGCGTGCGCGCGCGCGGACCGCGCACGCTGCGGTCGCTCGCCACCGCGTTCAACGCGATGTCCGAACGTCTCGAGAGCAGCGAACGCGAGCGTCGCCGGCTCCTCGCCGACGTGACGCACGAGCTCCGCACGCCGCTCACGGTCATGCAGGGCAACCTCGAGGCGCTCCTCGACGGCGTGTACCCCGCAGACAACGAGCATCTCGAGCCCATCCTCGACGAGACGCGCGTGCTCTCGCGGCTGGTGGACGACCTGCGCACGCTGTCGATGGCGGAAGCGGGCGCGCTCGCGCTCCATCGCGAGACGACCAGCATCGGCGAGCTCGTCGACGACTCGGTCGCGTCCTTCCGGACGCAGGCGGACAGCGCGGGCATCGCCCTCACCGCCGAGACCGACGGCGGACTTCCGCAGATCGAAGTGGATCCGGTGCGGATCCGCGAGGTCCTGACGAACCTGCTGTCGAACGCTCTGCGCTTCACGCCGCGCGGCGGGACCGTGGCGGTGACGAGCTCCGCGTCCGACGGACAGCTGCGGATCACGGTCCGCGACAGCGGTCCGGGGATCGCACCGGACGCGCTGCCGCACGTGTTCGACCGCTTCTACAAATCGGCGGAGTCACGCGGCGCGGGTCTGGGCCTTGCGATCGCGAAGAGCCTCGTCGTCGCGCACGGCGGCTCGATCGAGGCGACGAGCACGCTCGGTCAGGGCACTGAGATGCGCGTCACGCTTCCCATCGCGAGCTGACTGGCCGGCCCGTGGCTAGGGGGCCTTGCCCCCGTTGGTGTCCATCTGCGCGCGCTGCAGCTTCCCCGAGTAGTCGATGTAGATCGACTTCCACTCGGAGTACACATCCAGCGCGGCGCGGCCGGCTTCGCGGTGGCCGTTGCCGGTCGACTTCATGCCACCGAAGGGCAGCTGGATCTCCGCGCCGATCGTTCCCGCGTTCACGTACACGATCCCGGTCTCCGCGTCGCGCATGAAGCGGAACGCGTTGTTCACGTTGCGCGTGTACACCGAGGATGAGAGCCCGTACTTCGTGTTGTTGAGGACCTTGACGGCCTCGTCGACGCTCTTGACCTCGATGACCGACGTCACCGGTCCGAAGATCTCCTCCTGCGCGACGCGCATGTTCGGCTTCACGTCCACGAGCACCGTCGGCTCGTGGAAGAAGCCCTTCGCGAGCGCGCCCTCCGTCGGGACGCGGCCTCCGGCCGCGATCGTCGCGCCCTCCCGCTCGGCGATCGGCATGTAGCTCGCGACCTTGTCCTGGGCCTGCTTCGAGACCACCGGTCCGACGTCCGTCGCGGACTCGAGACCGTGTCCGAGCCGTAGCTTCTTCGCGCGGCCCACGAGCTTGTCGATGAGATCGTTCGCGACCCCGTGGTGCGCGATGACGCGCGACGCCGCCGTGCAGCGCTGGCCCGAGGTGCCGAACGCGGACCACACGATGCCGTCGAGCGCCAGGTCGACGTCGGCGTCGTCGAGCACCACGATCGCGTTCTTGCCGCCGAGCTCCGCCGAAACGCGCTTCAGCAGCCGGCCGGCGATCTCGCTGATGTGCGCCCCGGTGTCGCTCGATCCGGTGAAGGAGATGAGGTCGACGTTCGGGTGCTGGACGAGGTGATCGCCGAGCGCGCTGCCCGATCCCAGCACCAGATTGAGCACGCCCCTGGGCAAGCCGGCCTCCTCCAGGATCTCGACCAGCCGCACGGCGAGCATCGGCGTGTACGACGCGGGCTTGAAGACGACGGTGTTGCCGAGGATGAGCGCGGGCATGATCTTCCATGTCGGGATGGCGAACGGGAAGTTCCACGGCGTGATCGCGGCGATGACCCCGTGCGGATGCCGCATGCTCATGGCCCACTTGTTGGGCAGTTCCGCGGGGACGACGTCCCCGAACTGGCGGCGACCCTCCCCGGCGATGTAATAGGTCATGTCGATGCCCTCCTGGACATCGCCACGGGATTCCGCGAGGACCTTGCCCATCTCGAGCGTCATCTCGCGCGCGAGATCGTCTTTGCGGCGGAGCATGATCTCGGCGGCGCGGTAGAGGATCTCGCCGCGTTTCGGGGCGGGGAAGAGGCGCCACGCGTCGTATGCGCGCTTCGCGGCCTCGACGGCCTTGTCGACATCCGCGGTCGTCGATTTCGTAGCGGTGGCGATGATGTCGCCGTTCGCGGGATCGGTGTCCTCGAACGAGTCTCCCGAGGAACCGTCCACCCAGCGGCCGTCGATGTAGTTCTTCAGGTCCGTGATGGCCATCGCTGCACTCCCTTAATGCGTCGCGCGCCGTCGGCGGCTAGAAGCTGGCGCCGTGCTCGCTTCGCTCGTCGTCGCCAGTGCTCAAAAGCTGGCGCCGTAGAACAACCAGATCGTGAGACCCCCGACGAAGATGATCCCCAGGAAGATGAGGATGAAGGCGATGTTCGCCTGGCGCTCGGGGTCGTCGCTGGAGAA
>JBKPCZ010000027.1:0-32518 GCA_046727665.1 Chloroflexota bacterium | reverse complement strand
GGGACCGTCGAATTCGTCAGTGGCGATCACGCCGGCGATCTCGTCGGATTCACCTATCAATCGTTCACCGTGCCTCCGATCGCGTTCGCCGCGGACGCGCACGACGGCAGCGTGCGGGAGCTCGTCCGCCTTCCGACGCCGCGCGGGCTCGACGGCGACGCGATCGCCGTCGACCAGACCACGTACGCATCGAAGGACGGGACCGACGTCTCGATGTTCCTGGTGCATCGTCGCGACGTCACGCCGAGCGGCGGCGTGCCGACGGTGTTGAACGGCTACGGCGGATTCAACATCTCGCGCACGCCGCAGTACATCGCCGGCGCCGCGGCGTGGGTCGAGGCCGGAGGTCTCTTCGCGTACCCGAACCTGCGCGGCGGCGGTGAATATGGGGAGGGCTGGCACCGCGACGGGATGCTCGAGCGGAAGCAGCACGTGTTCGACGACTTCCACGCGGCGGCGGAGGCGCTCGTCGCGCGCGGGTGGACGACGCCCGAGCACATCGGCGTCGCCGGCGGTTCCAATGGGGGCCTCCTCACCGGCGTCGCGCTCACGCAGCGACCCGAGCTGTTCGGCGCCGTCTACTGCGCCGTCCCGCTTCTCGACATGCTTCGTTACCAGAACTTCCTCATCGCACGGTTCTGGATCGCCGAATACGGCAGCGCCGAGGATCCCGAGCAGTACCGCTGGCTTCGCGCGTACTCGCCGTATCACCACGTTCGCGACGGCGTCCGCTACCCGGCGGTCCTGTTCACGACGGCCGAGGGCGATAGCCGGGTGGATCCGATGCACGCGCGCAAGATGGCCGCGCTGCTGCAGGCGCAGTCGGCCGAGGATCCCGACGCGACGGTGCTCCTTCGCGTTGACCGCGACGCCGGTCACGGCGTCGGCAAGCCGCTCGACAAACAGGTAGACGATCTCGCGGACCAGTATTCGTTCCTGGCCTGGCGGCTCGGCCTCGCGCCGACGCGCTCGGGTATGCTCGCTCGAAGATGAACATCCTCCGCCGCCTTCGCGAGCAGGCCAAGGATTACGACTGCAAGGTCTGCGGCGGCAACCACGCGCGCTCGGAGATCCGCCTTCTCGGCAGGCTCGAAGCGGCCTGGATCGTCCGCGTCACCTGCTGGCAATGCAAGACCGCGATCAAGCTCTTGGTCTATGTCGATCGCGAACGTCCGTCGCTCGCGCCAATGCAGGAGCGCGCCGTGCGCACGAGGAAGCCGCCCGTCTCGCTGGACGAGGTCATCGACGCTCACGAATTCCTCGAACGGTTCGAGGGCGACGCTCGCGCGTTATTCGCCGGTAAAGGGAAGGTCGTCGGCTCGACCGAGACCTAGAAAGTGGCCAAGAACGCGGTCATCACCGGTTGGGGGTTCTACGCGCCTTCGCGCGTGATGACGAACGCGGAGCTCGAGCGCATCGTTGACACCTCGGATGAGTGGATCGCCTCGCGCACCGGCATCCGCGAGCGCCGCATCGCATCCGATGGCGAGACGACGTCGTCGATGTCGACCCGCGCGGCACGCGCCGCACTCGACCGCGCGCGGCTGCGACCGCAGGACGTGCAGATGATCATCGTGGGCACCTGTTCGCCGGACTACGTCTTCCCGGCGACGGCATGCATGGTCCAGAACGAGCTGGGCGCGACGAAGGCCGGGGCGTTCGACATCGAGGCGGCGTGCACGAGCTTCGTCTCGGCGCTCGCGGTGGCGCGAGGGATGGTCGTTTCGGGTGCGATACAGAACGCGCTCGTCATCGGCGCGGAGACGCTGTCGCGATTCCTGAACTGGAAGGACCGCACGACCTGCGTGCTGTTCGGCGACGGCGCCGGCGCGGTGGTGCTCGAAGCGAGCAACGCATCCGTCGGCGTCGAGTCGGTGATCCTGCACAGCGACGGATCGCAGGGCGACAAGCTCATGATCCCGGCCGGGGGAGCGCGCATCCCCGCGAGCCAGGACACGCTCGACCGCGGGCAGCACCTCATCACGATGCAGGGCGGCGATGTCTTCAAGCTCGCGGTGAAGTCGATGGCCGACGCCGCGGAAGAGGCTCTGGCCGAGGCCGGGCTGGGCCTCGACGACATCGCGCTGATGGTCCCGCATCAGGCGAACATCCGGATCATCGAGCAGGTGGCGAAGCGTCTTCATTTCCCGATGGAGCGCGTGTTCGTGAACATCCAGCGCTACGGCAACACCTCGGCAGCCTCGATCCCCATCGCGATCTGCGAAGCCGAATCGACCGGACGCCTGCGCCGCGGCGACAAGGTGCTCCTGGTCGCGTTCGGCGGCGGCTTCACCTGGGGTGCCTCGGTGCTCGAGTGGTTCGGCGCGCACGACGGCGTGAGACCACCGGGACCGCTCGAGCGTGCGCGCGGCGCGATCGAAGACGTCGTCGACCGGGTGCGGCCGGCCTAGAGCGACGCGTGGCCTGCTTCATTTGCCGGATCGTGGAGAAGCAGGCGCCGGCGAGTTTGGTGCTGGAGGAAGAGCGCGTCATCGCCTTCGCCGACATCCGGCAGCCCAGCGAGGGCCACATCCTGATCGTTCCACGTGCGCACATCGAGACGATCGATCTCCTCGACCGAGATATCGCGGCCGAGCTGGCGTGGGCGACCGTCCGCGTCGCTCGCGCGGTCCGCCGCGCATACCGCCCTCCGGGCATGAACGTCTGGGAGTCGAACGGCGAGGCCGGCGGACAGGAGGTCCCGCACGTGCACTTCCATATCCTCCCAAGACACCACGGCGACGGACTGCTGCGCGTCTATCCCGATGCGCACCCGCGCGCCTACGGGCCGGCCGATCCAAAGCTCGAGGCGATCGCCGCCCGCGTCCGCGCCTCGCTCGCCTAGGAGCGTAGGCTCGCGGTCGTGACCGACGAGAGCGTCGCGGCTTTCTATGCGGGATGGAGCACGTACAACGCCCGCCTGGTCGGCGCGATCCGTCCCTTGTCTCGCGATCAGCTCGGGCTGAGGGCCTCAGAGAGCAACTGGCCGATCTGGGCGATCGCCGCTCACACCGCGGGCGGGCGCGTCTATTGGCTCTGCGGCGTCTTCAAGGAGCCAGGCGCGGAGACGACCCCGTTCACCGATCCTCTCAGCGGCATCGGCTGGGAGGACGACGAGAGCACGCCGCGCGGGGCGGGGGAGCTCGTCGACGCGCTCGAGTCGTCGTGGCGGATCGTCGAGGGATGCCTGCAACGCTGGACGCGCTCGATGCTGGGTGACGTGTTCACCCGCGAGATCGGCGGCAGGGTCCAGAAGCACACCCGGCAGTCGGTGCTCATGCGGATCCTCACCCACGACGCGTACCACAGCGGAGAGATCTCGCAGATCCTCGGGGCGCATGGGCTGCCGGAGATCGATCTGTGGAGGCCCTCGCCCACATAGCGTCCCGCCGCCCCTTAGCGAGAGCCGGCGGGCGCGTCGCTCGCTCGAAACTCGCCCGCTCGGCCCATTCCTTGGTCGTCGCCTCGTCACCGCGGGCTCAACTCTCGCTCGCGACGTGCCCGCCGTCTCTGTTCCTCTCTCGTTGTTTGCGTCCCCGCAGTCTCGCGCCGCTGTCTCAGCGGTGTGGCGGATCAGATTCGGCCCTTGACATGGCGTCGAAGTGGTGGAGAATGCCCACGGCGTGGTGAGTAGTGGGGAAGGGTGGGGCATCCTCCCCCAGGACGAGAAGGGTAGTTGGAAGGTTTCTTCGCGGGCGAATTCGCCCATGCGCTCGACGACAAAGGACGTCTCGCCATCCCGGCGAAGTTCCGCGCGCGCTTCAAAGAGGGAGCGGTCGTGACGCGTTGGGTGAGCGGTGGGGAATGCCTCGCGGTGTTCCCCGAGTCGGAGTGGGTGGCCCTCAACACCGATATCACGCGGCGTCCACGCACCGATCCCAAGGCGACCCGCTTCCGGCACTTCATCCTTGCAGGAGCACATGAAGCGGACCCGGACGCGCAAGGGCGTCTCACCATCCCGGCGCACCTCCGCGATTACGCCGGACTCAAAGATCAAGCCGTCGTCATCGGCAACTCCGACCACCTCGAGGTCTGGGAGCCGGGCGCCTGGCGGAGCAACCTCGCGCGCGTCCAGAGCGAGATCGCAGACGACCTCGCGGACCTCGGGATCTAGCCGTGGAACTCCAGCTGGTGGTGATGGGAGGCTTCATGAGCCGGTTCTCCTGGCCGAAGTACTCGCCCAGCTTGATCCCCGCGAAGGTGGCCGCTTTCTCGACGGCACGGTCGGCGCCGGCGGTCACGCCGAGGCCATCCTCGAGCGCACCGGTCCGAGCGGGAGGCTCGTCGGCCTGGACGTCGACCCCGCGGCGCTCGAGGAAGCCCGTCGTGTTCTCGCACGTTTCGGCGAGCGCGCCGTCCTGGTCCGCTCCAACTTCGCGCTTCTCGACGTCGTGGCGACTCGCCTCGGCGTCACGCCGCTCGACGGCGTCCTTCTCGACCTCGGGCTCTCCTCGCTCCAGCTCGCCGACGAGCGGCGAGGCTTCAGCTTTCGCGCGGAAGGACCACTGGACATGCGCGCCGACCCGGACCTCAGCGTCACGGCGGCCGACATCGTGAACAGCTGGGACGAGCGCGAGCTGCGCCGCGCGTTCGGCGAGCTCGGCGAGGAGACCGAGGCGGGTCGCGTCGCGGCCGCGATCGTGCGTCGTCGCGTGCGCGAGCCGTTCATCACGGCCGACGACCTTGGTCGCTTCGTCGCGGGCGTCAAGACGCAGCGGCGCCGCGGGATCGATCCCGCGACGCGCGTGTTCCAGGCGCTGCGCATCGCCGTCAACCGCGAGCTCGAAAATCTGCAGCGGGGCCTCGAGGCCGCGGTTCGCGTCCTTCGCCCCGGCGGGCGTCTCGCCGTCATCTCCTTCCACTCGCTCGAGGACCGGATCACGAAACAGTTCTTCGTCCGGGAATCGCGCGACTGCATCTGTCCTCCCCACCTCCCCACCTGCGTCTGCGGGCATCGCGCGGGCTTGCGTGTCGTTACCCGGCGTCCGCTTCGTGCGGACTCGGCGGAGGTCGCACGCAACCCGCGCGCCCGCAGCGCAGTCCTCCGGATCGCGGAGAAGATCTCCTGATCGCCGCTCAAGCGGTCAGGGCGGCGCCGGTGCGCCGCCCCTTTCCGACGCGCGCCCGCGCGCACGCCGTGCCGCGCCGCCGACAGAGCGCCGGCACCACGTGGGAAGTGCGCACCTTCGTCGTCGTATCGGCGGCGATCTGCGCCGTGTTCCTTCTGGTCGTCCTCTACCTGGCCCAAGCGACATCGGTCGCGACGCGCGGCTACGAGACGCAGCGCCTCGAGAGCGTGCGCGACGAGCTGCGCCGCCAGAACGCCCTCCTCGAGGTGGAGAGCGCGCGACTCGATTCCCCCGCGCGCATCGAAGCCGAGGCGAGGCGCCTCGGCCTGGTGCGCGCCGCCGCAGTTCCGGTCGTTCAAGCGGAGCCGATCGCCGCGAAGCGCTGACGTCGCACGAGGCGCTGCTGGGGAGCGAGCGCCTCATCACGGAGACGGAGGAAGAGTGACGGAAGGGATCTCGCCGCGCCGTCTCCGCGTGCTGTTCGCGCTCTTCGCCGTCGCGACGCTATTGCTCTCGCTCCGCGTCGGCTACTGGCAGACGCTGGGTCGGAGCACCTTGCTGGAGGCCGCCACCGATCAGCTGCGAAGCGAGTTCGCTCTCGAGGCCCAGCGAGGTGTGATCCGCGATCGGAGTGGTGCGGTCCTCGCGACTACCGTCGATCTGCGCTCGCTCTACGCCATCCCGAAGCGCATCCCGGACCGCGCCGACGCGGCCGCGAAGCTCGCGCCGATCCTGGCGACGCCGGCGACCACGATCCGCGCGGCCCTCGATTCGGGCGCGGACTGGCTATATCTCAAGCGACGGCTGCCTGAGCCCGTCGCGCGCGCGGTCGAGGCGCTGGCGATCCCCGGGCTCGGCTTCGAGCCGGAGCCGAAGCGGCTGTATCCGAACGACGCGCTCGCGGCGCACGTGCTCGGGTTCGTGAACGACGACGGGATCGGCCAGTACGGGGTGGAAGGCGCGTACGACAGAGTGCTGCGCGGCACTCCGGGCCGGCTCGTGGTCGAGCGTGATCCGAAGGACCGCGAGCTCGCGCTGGGACTGCGCACGGTGGTGCCACCGAAGAACGGTTCCGATCTCGTGCTCACCATCGATCTCGTCGTGCAGACCGCGGCCGAGCGCGAGCTGCGTCGGGCGATCGAGCGCGAGAAGGCGGCGAGCGGATCGGTGATCGTCCTGGATCCGCGCGACGGAGCGATCCTCGCGCTGGCGTCGTGGCCGACCTTCGATCCGGCACGCGTCGCCGTGGCCGACCCGCTATCGCTGCAGGACCGCGCCGTCTCCTGGGCCTTCGAGCCCGGCTCGACGATGAAGGCGGTCACGATCGCGGCGGGCATCGACACGCGCGTCGTCACGCCGGCCACGACGTACGAGGACAAGGGCTGCACCGTCATCGGTGGCCGCCGTCTGTGCAACGCGCAAGGCAAGGTGTACGGGACGACCACGGTCACGCAGATCCTCGAGCGCTCCGCGAACGCGGGCGCGGTGTTCGTCGCGTCGAAGCTCGGTCAGGATCCGCTCTATCAGTACCTCCGCGCATTCGGCTTCGGCGATCCGACCGGGATCGACCTCGCGTCCGAAGCGTCGGGCGCGGTGCGCCCGCTCGCTGAGTGGTATCCCGTGGATGTCGGAACGATCGCGTTCGGTCAGGGCATCGCGGTGACGCCGCTGCAGCTCGCGATGGCATACGCGGCGATCGCGAACGGCGGCACGCTCTACCGGCCGTATGTGGTGGCGGCGACGCGCGACGCGGAGGGGGAGCACCGCACCGCTCCCGTCGCCGTCCGCAGCCCGATCACGGCGAGCACGGCCGACACGCTCCGCACGATGCTCGTGTCCACGGTCGACAAGGGCATCGCACACGGCGCGACCCTGGCGGGCTACAGCGTGGCCGGGAAGACCGGTACCGCGCAGATCCCGAGCGACGACGGTCGCTACGTCGACGACGCGTACATCTCGTCGTTCGCGGGTTTCGCGCCCGCGAGCGATCCGCGCTTCGTCGCGGTCATCGTCCTCGAGCGCCCGCAGACGAAGCTGCTCGGCACGGTGACCGCGATGGACGCGTTCCACGACCTCGGGCTCGACGTGCTCAGGAACGCGCGCGTGCAGCCGGACCGGCCCTGATCGGTCGGTACCATTCGCTGGTGTTCACGCTCGAACAGTTGCTGGCCGCGACCGGCGGGCGTGTGCTGCAGGGTGCGGCCCGCGGGGACGAGCGATTCGTCGGCGGCGCGTTCGATTCACGCATCGTCGAGCCCGGCGAGGTGTTCTTCGCGCTTCGCGACCAGCGCGACGGCCATGACTTCGTGGCCGATGCACTCGCGCGCGGCGCGGGCGCAGCGGTCGTGGAACGACCCGTGGACGTCCCGGCGGACGCGCTGCTCGTCCAGGTCTCGCAGCCGCTCCATGCGCTGCGCCGGCTGGCCGACACGCTCCGCGACGCGTATCCGATCCCCGCGGTCGGCATCACCGGGAACGTCGGCAAGACGACGACGAAAGAGGCCACCGCCGCCGCGCTCGGTGCGCGCTACCGCGTCCTGCGCACCGCGGCATCGTTCAACAACGAGATCGGCGTGCCGCTCACGTTCCTTCGCCTCGAGCCCACGCACGAGGTCGCCGTGATCGAGCTCGGCTTCTACGTCCCCGGCGAGATCGCGGACCTGTGCCGGCTGGTGCGTCCGCTGATCGGGATCATCACCGAGATCCCCGCGGTGCCGGTGCACTTCGCCCGGACGCCGAGCGTCGAGGCGATCGCCGCGGGAAAAGCCGAGCTCATCGAGTCGCTTCCTGACGATGGCGTGGCACTGCTCAACGCCGACAGCCCGCGTGTCCGCGCGCTCGCGTCGCGAACTCGCGCGCGCGTCGTGCTCTTCGGCGAGAGCGATGAGGCACAGCTGCGCGCCGTCGATGTGCGGGCCGAAGGCCTCGCCGGGTTACGTTTCACCGCCGCGTACGAGGGCGAGCGAGTCCCGGTCGCGCTGCCGATCCCCGGCCGCCAGCTCGTGCCGGCCGCGCTCGCGGCGCTCGGCGCCGCGCACGCGCTCGGCGTTCCGCTGGAGGAGGCCGCGGTGGCGCTGGGGACGATCGAGCAGCCCGCGCACCGCATGGAGGTGCGCCGCGGCCCCGGCGTCACGGTCATCGATGACAGCTACAACGCGAGCCCCGCCGCCGTGCACGCCGCGCTCGCGGTCCTTCGTGAGGTCAGGGGTCGTCGCATCGCGGTGCTCGGCGACATGCTCGAGCTCGGTCCGTTCTCCGCCGACGCGCACGACGCGGTCGGCAAGGACGCCGCGCGGAGCACGGATGTCCTCATCGGTATCGGCGAGCTCGCACGCACCGCCGTTGATGCGGCGCGCGCCGCGGGGCTGGCGGAGGCGTACTGGGCGAGCGAGCCGGGCGAGGCGCTCGTCCTGCTGCGGCGCGCGCAGAAGCCCGGCGACACGATCCTGGTGAAGGGCTCGCATTCGCTCGCCCTCGATCGGTTGGCCGAGACGCTGGTGCGCGCGGTCGCCGTCTAGGTGGAGATCCTCGCGCTCGGTGTGCTCCTCTCGGCGTTCCTTCTCGGCCTCGTCCTCGGCGCGCCGTACATCCGCGCGCTGCGGCGATTCCGGATCGGGCAGAACATCCGACCCGAGGGTCCGCAGACGCATTACGTCAAACAAGGCATTCCGACGATGGGCGGCGTGCTCTTCATCGGGGTCACGTTCGCGCTGTGGCTGTTCGTGTTGCTCCTCCTCCCTCAGACGGAGCGCGATGACTTCATCCCGCAGACCATCGTCCCGATCGGGACGCTCATCGCCGTCGGCGTGCTCGGAGCGATCGATGACCTCGTCAACGTGCGGTACGGCTTCGGCATCCGCGGCCGTCACAAGCTCGTCTGGCAGGTCATCGTTGGCCTCGTCGCCGGTATCTACATCCAACGGCACTTCGGCATCACCGGCATCTACGTCCCCCTTATCGGCGAGCTCGAGATCGGCAGCGCGCTCTTCGTCGCGCTCGCGCTCTTCACGATCGTCGCGATGTCGAACGGCGTGAATCTCACCGACGGCATGGACGGTCTGGCGGGCGGGACCGCGGTGTTCGCCTTCCTCTCGATCGCGTTCATCGCCGCCGCGCGCGAGTTCCCCTGGCTCGTCGTGTTCTGCGCCGCGATGGTCGGCGGGATCCTCGCCTTCCTCTGGTTCAACGTGCATCCGGCGGAGGTGATCATGGGCGACACGGGAGCGCTCGCGCTCGGCGCGACGCTCGCCACGATCGCGCTCACGACCGGATTCGTTCTCCTGCTTCCGGTGCTGGGAGTGATCTTCGTCGCCGAGACCGTCTCGGTCGTGGTGCAAGTCGGTAGCTTCAAGCTTCGCGGCAAGCGCATCTTCCGGATGTCGCCGCTCCACAACCACTTCGAGCTCATCGGCTGGGCCGAGGAGAAGGTGACGATCCGCTTCTGGCTGATCGCGGCGGTCGCGGGGATCGCAGCGGCGATCCTCGCCTACGCGACGCCGAAGTGAGCCGCGCCTCTCGCGCAGCCGCGCGTGCGCCGCGGAAGATCTGGCGCGGCACCTGGGTCGAACGCGACGGGATGCTCTGGTCGCCGCTGCTGGGCGCACTCGGTCTCGTCGGGGGCTTCACGACGCGGGCGCAGGGCAGCCTTGCGGGGTCGCGTCACCCGCTCGAGGAGCAGGCGCGCAACCGCGCCGCGCTCGCGCGGACGCTCGGCTTCGCCGCCGTCGCGCGCGTGAAGCAGCTGCACGGAAAGGACGTGGTGCGTCTCGATGGGCCCGTCGAACCGTGGCCAGCGGCGGACGCGCTCTGGAGCGACCGCCCGGGCGTGCTGCTCGGCATCGCGGCCGCCGACTGCGTGCCGGTCCTCGTCGCCGATCCCGAGGGACCGATCGGCGCGGCGCACGCGGGCTGGCAGGGCACGACACTGCGCGTCGCCGAGGCGCTCGTGGAAGCGATGGTGGCGGGGGGCGCCGCGCGCGAGCGGCTCGTCGCGTCGCTCGGGCCCGCGATCGGGCCGTGCTGCTATGCGATCGACATGGAGCGTGCGACGATCGTCAACGATCGCATCGGCGAGAGCTCCCTGCGCAGGGTGGACGATCGGATCGTGATGGACCTCTGGGCCGCGAATACCGCACAGCTGCGTTCGGCGGGCGTGGCCCGCATCGAGATCTCCGGCGTATGCACGCTCTCCGGTGGCGCCGACCTCTGGTCCTATCGCGGTCGCGGTCCCGATGGTGTCTACGGCACGCAGCTCGGGTTCATCGGACGACCAGGCGGGGCCTCTATGCCCGCCCATCCCCGAGCATGAGCCTGCTGTTCGACGCCGATGTCCACCGCGAGGACTTCCGCGGGCGGCGCGTGACCATCGTCGGGCTGGGGAAGGGCCGCACGACCGCCGGGCTCGCGAGGTTCCTCGTCTCCTGCGGTGCACGGGTGACCATCACCGATGCGAAGCCGCGCGAGGAGCTGAGCGAAGGCCTGGCGCGCCTTGGCGATACCCCGGCGGAGCTCAATCTCGGTCCCTCGAGCGACGATGCGGCGCTGGCCGACCCGGACTTCGCCTTCGTGATCCCCGGCGTCCGGCCCCGGTCCGCGACGATCCTCCGCGCTCTGCAGCGAGGGATCCCGGTGCTCACCGAGATCGGTCTCTTCTTCCGCCTGTGCCCCGCGCCGATCGTGGGTATCACCGGCACGAAGGGAAAGACCACGACGACGACCATGATCGGCCGCATCCTGTCCCGCGGACCGCGACGGGTGATCGTCGGTGGCAACATCGGGCTCTCGGTCATCCAGGAGCTCGACACGCTCCAGAAGGACGACATCGTGGTGCTCGAGCTCTCGAGCTTCCAGCTGGAGACGCTGGATCGCAGCCCGCACGTCGCGGTCGTCACGAACATCAGCGAGGATCACCTCGATCATCACGGCACTCGCGAGAACTACATCGCCGCGAAGCGGAACATCGTCGCCTGGCAGGGCACGCATGACGTCGCCGTCCTCAACCTCGATGACGCGACCGTCCTCGCGATGCACACGGGTGCCGCGTCGGAAGTGCGCGGCTTCTCGCTGACGCAGCACCCGCGGCACGGCGCGTTCCTCGACGAGCAGGGCCGGCTCGTGCTCATCGACGGTGAGCACCGGACGCCACTGCTCGCCGAGAGCGAGCTTCGCATCCCAGGCCGGCACAACGTCGCGAACGCGCTCGCGGCCGCGATCGTGGGCAGCGTCTACGACATCGCGCCGGAGGCCATCGGCGCAGCGCTGCGCGAGTTCGAGGGTGTACCGCGGCGCCTGGAGACGGTCGCCGAGCACGAGGGAGTGCTGTGGGTGAACGACTCCGCTGCGACGACGCCGGCCGCGACGCTCATGGCCCTAGCGGCGTTCGATCGGCCCGCGGTCGTGATCCTCGGTGGCATCGCGAAAGGGGCCGACTTCAGCCTTCTCGCGCGCGAGCTCGTCCGGCGCGCGCGCGGCGCCGTGCTCATCGGAGCTGCGGCCGAGGAGATCGCCGGCGCGATCCACGCCGCGTCCGCTCCCGGCATGGCGCTGCGCGTCGAGCGCGCGGCGAGCCTGGAGGCCGCGGTCACGGCCGTGCGCGCCATCGCGCAGCCCGGCGACGTCGCGCTGCTTTCACCCGCGTGCGCGTCGTTCGACATGTTCAAGTCCGCCGACGAGCGCGGCGAGCGCTTCGCGGCACTGGTGCGCGCGTTCACCGAACCGGTGCGCTCGTGAGGCTTCTGCCCCGCGTGCCTCGCACGACGTCCTACGACCTCGTCCTTGTCGTTGTCGTCCTGGCGCTCACGCTCCTCGGGATCGCGCTGGTGTACAGCGCGAGCGGCATCAAGGCGCTCGACGCGCTCGACGACCCGCGCTACTTCCTGGGCTGGCAGTCCCTTTGGGCCGCGCTCGGCCTGGTCGGCATGCTCGCCGCGACGCGGATCGACTATCACCGCTACCGCGTGCTGTCGCTGCCGCTGCTCGTCGTCGCGATCGCGCTGCTCGCAGCGGTGCTCGTTCCGGGTGTGGGGACCAGCGTGAACGGGGCGGCCCGGTGGCTGCGAGTGGGACCGGTCGGCCTCCAGCCCGCGGAGTTCGCGAAGCTCGCGCTGATCCTCTACCTCGCCGCCTGGCTCGGAGCCCGGCGCGATCGCATCGCCGCGCCCGGCGTGATGGTCGGCGTGTTCATCGTCACCGCCATCCTCTCCGCGCTCGTCTTCATCGAGCCCGATCTCGGGACGGCGATCGTCATCGGCGTCGTCGCGCTCGTCATGTACTTCGCCGCCGGCGCGCGGCTACGCGTCTTCGCGGCGCTCGCATCGCTGGCGATCGTCGTCGCGCTCGCCGGCGCGCTCACCAGCGCCTACCGGCTGCAGCGCATCACCACCTTTCTCGATCCGTGGAGCGACCCGCGCGACAAGGGCTATCAGGCCATCCAGTCCTTGTACGGGCTGGCGCTCGGCGGTCTCTTCGGCGAGGGCCTGGGTGCCGGGCGGGAGAAGTTCGGTTACCTGCCGTTCCCGTACACCGACTCGATCTTCGCCATCCTCGGGGACGAGCTCGGTCTCGCCGGCACGCTCGCTGTGATCACCCTGTTCCTGGTGCTGGGATACCGCGGCGTACGCATCGCGCTGCGCGCGCCGGATGCGACAGGCGCCCTCATCGCGACGGGCGTCACCACCTGGCTCGTGTTCCAGGCCTGGGTGAACATGGCCGTCGTCGCGAGCCTGGTGCCGATGACGGGCATCACCCTGCCATTCATCTCGTACGGCGGATCGTCGCTCTGCGTGGGACTCATCGCGGTCGGTATCCTCCTCAACGTTGGACGACAGGCCGCGCCGGCGCCAGCGACCGTGCCGCGTGCTCCTCGTCGGAGGCGGGACCGGCGGGCACGTCAGCCCGCTGCTCGCGATCGCGGAGGCCCTGCGCGAGATCGATCCAGAGGTGGGATTCCTGTTCCTCGGTGGTCGTCGCGGGCGCGAGGCTGAGCTCGTGCCGGCCGCCGGCATCCCGTTCCACGCGACCCCGATGCCATCGCTGCGCGATCCCGAGTCGCGCCTCGCGCTGCTGAAGACGCTCGCGAGCGTCCCACTCGCGTTCTTCGACGCCCTCGTCGCGCTCATCCGGTTCCGTCCCGACGTGTGCTGCACGACCGGCGGCGTTGTCGCGATACCGGTGACGCTCGCCGCGCGAGCCACGTTCGTCCCGGTCTACCTCTGGGACGGCAACGCGCTGCCCGGCCGCGCCACCCGCCTGCTCGCCCGGGTCAGCTCGCGCATCGGCGTCACCTACGAGCAGGCGCGCCACGCGTTGCCGCGCGGCCGCACCGTCCTCGCGGGCACGCCGATCCGCGCCTCGCTGCTGAAGTGGACCCGCGAGCGAGGCCGCGAGGCCTTCGCCGTCCCCGCGGACGCGACGCTCGTCGTCGTGAGCGGCGGGAGTCAGGGCTCCGAGCGCGTGAACGACGCACTGTGGTCGGCGCTCGCTCGGATCATTCGCCGGGCGTACGTGCTGCACATCACCGGCGAGAAGCACGGCGCACGCGCCGACGCGCGCCGCGCGAATCTGCCGGACGACGCGCGCGACCGATACATCGTCCGCCCGGTCCTGGGTGACGAGATGGGCGGCGCGCTCGCGGCGGCGGACCTCGCGATCGGACGCGCCGGCGCCTCGTCGATCGCCGAGCCGCTCGCGTTCGGCGTGCCGCTGCTGCTCATCCCGTTCGGCGCGGCGATGGAGGGCCATCAGGAGGCGAACGCGCGCGCGATGGTGGAGACGGGCGCCGCCATCAGCATGCGCGAGGGAGAGCTCGACGGCGACCGGTTCACCGCGCAGGTGACCGGCCTGCTGCAGAACCCCGACCGGCTGCGCCGCATGGCGAACGCCGCGCGCGCCGCCGGGCGTCCCCATGCCGCGACGGAGATCGCGCGAGAGCTGCTCGCTCTCGGCGGGTGCGCGTGAGGATCCACGTCGTCGGTATCGGCGGCGCGGGGATGTCCGCGGTCGCGAAGCTCCTCCTGGCCGGCGGTCACGGGGTGACCGGCTCGGATAACGGCCACTGGCCGCTGGCCGAGGCCCTCGCACGGGAAGGTGCCGCAGTGCACGAGCGCTTCGCCGCCGAGCACGTCCCCGGCACGGACGTCGTCCTGCGCTCGAGCGCCTACAAGGAGGACAACGTCGAGGTCGCCGAGGCGCTCCGGCGCGGGATCCCGGTGTGGAAGCGCGAAGACGCCTGGCGCTTCCTCGCCAAGGGCAAGCGCGTGATCGCGGTCGCCGGAACGCACGGCAAGTCGACGACGACAGCCCTCGTTTGGTCGGCACTGCGCGCCGGGAACGTGGACGCGTCGCTCATCTGCGGTGCGGTCCTGCGCGGACTCGGCTCGAACGCGCACGCCGGCGACAGCGATGTCCTCGTGATCGAGGCCGACGAGTACGACAACACGTTCCACGCGCTCGAGCCGCTCGTCGCGCTCGTGACGACGGTCGATCACGATCACGTCGACGTGTTCCCCACGCGCGAGTCGTACCGCGACGCCTTCCACACCTTCGCCCGACGTCTATTGCCCCGCGGCACGCTGGTGGCCTGCGCGGATGACGCGGGCGCGACAGAGCTCGCCGACTATGCGACGCGTCAACTCGGGCGCGACGTGCTCACCTACGGCACCACTGATCGCGCCGACCTGCGCGTAACGCGGGACACCGACAAGGTCTACACGCTCGGGGGCGACATCCACATCAGCCTGCAGATCCCGGGGCAGCACAACGCCCTGAACGCGGCCGGCGCTTTTCTCGCCGCATACACCTTCGGCGTGCGCAAGGACGAAGCTGCGCTCGGGGTCTCGGAATTCACCGGGGTCGAGCGGCGCCTCGAGCCGCTCGGGACCGCCGGCGGTGTGCGTGTCGTGGACGATTACGCGCACATGCCGGCCGAGATCGCCGTCGGCCTCAGCGCGTTCGAGAACGCGGTCGTCGTCTTCCAGCCACACACGCCGAGCCGCCTGGCGAAGTTCTTCGACGAGTTCGCCGGCGCGCTACGACGCGCGCGCGCCGTCGTGATCGTCGAAACGTTCTCATCCGCGCGCGAGCGACCCGAGGCCGAGTCGCGCGCGAAAGCGCTGGCGGAAGCAGTGGGCGGACGCTATGCGCGCGATGGCGAGGAGGCCGCGCGCCTGACCGCAGACCTCGTGGGACCGGGCGACGTCGTGCTCGTGATGGGCGCGGGTGACGTCCGGCCGGTCGGCCAGCGACTGCTCGAGCTGCTCCGGACGCCGGTGTGAAGCTGCTCCCGTTCGGCGTCCGCGACGAGCCGATGCGCAAACACACCTCGCTGCACATCGGCGGGCCGGCCGACTACTTCGTGCGCGTCACGACGGAACGCGACCTCATCGGCGCGATCGCGGTCGCACGCGAGCACGAGCTGTCGGTGCTCATGCTCGGCGGCGGCACGAACATGCTCGTCTCGGATCGCGGCATCCGCGGCGTCGTCCTGCAGAACGACTGGAGCGAGACGTCGGTCGACGGCGTGACGATCACGGCCTCATCGGGAACGCCCCTCGCGTCGGTCGCCGCTGTCGCGGCCCGCAACGCCATCGCCGGGCTCGAGTGGATGGCGACGGTCCCCGGTACCGTTGGCGGTGCGGTGCACGGGAACGCGGGCGCCTTTGGCAGCGAGACCAAGGACGTGCTCGTCGGCGCGACCCTCATGGACCTGAACGGGGATACCTGGACGGTCGGGAACGCGGACCTCGGCTTCGCCTACCGCACGTCCAACCTGCAGAAGACACCGATCGTCGTCGTGAGCGCGCGATTCCGCGGCAGACCCGGAGATCGCGCCAGCGCGGTGAAGCGCATCAAGGAGATCGCGAACGAGCGCATCGCGAAACAACCGCTCGCGCAGCCGAACACCGGCTCGATCTTCCGCAATCCGCCGGACGACCACGCCGGACGGTTGATCGAGGCGGCGGGGCTGAAGGGCGCCACCGACGGTGGCGCGATGGTGAGCACCAAGCACGCGAACTTCATCGTCAACGTGGGCGACGCGAGCGCCGACGATGTCCGGCGACTGATGGAGCGCTGTCAGAAAGAAGTGCGCGAGAAGTTCGGCGTCGAGCTCGTGCCGGAAGTCGAGCTGGTCGGCGAGTGGTGATCCTCCGCATGCGCGCCGCGGGTCCTGCCGCGGCTCGGGGTTCTCGCTCGCTCGAAACTCGCCCGCTCCGCCGTCCTCTCGTGCGTCGACCTGTACCGCGGGCTCAACTCTCGCTCGCGAGAACCCGACTCGCCGCGTCACCCGCGGCGCGGACCTCTCGTGACTGATTCCCAGCGCTCGAAGCGGATCCGTGTCGGCATCCTGACTGGCGGTGCATCCGCCGAGCGCGACATCTCGCTCGCCACGGGCGCGCAGATCGCGGCGAGCCTGCCAGCGGACCGCTTCGAATCCGTGCTCCTCGATCCGCTGGCGCTGATGGTCCGCAATCCGTCGATCGGCGACGCCCAGCGCGACCAGGCGCGCGAGCTCCTGCAGAGCGGCGGGATCGTCCAGCGGCCCCGCGAGCTGCCGAAGGGGCTCGAGGAGCACATCACGAGCGCGGAGAAGGCGATCGTCCCGGCATCCACGGCGATGTCCAACAGCTCCGGACCGGTCGACGTCGTGCTGCTCGCGCTCCACGGAACGTGGGGGGAGGACGGTCGGATCCAGGGTCTGCTCGACACGATCGGGATCCCGTACACCGGGTCCGGCGTCCTCGCCTCTGCCCTCGCGATGGACAAGGTCATGGCGAAGAAGGTGCTCGCGTCGGAAGGTCTGGACGTGCCGCGCGGCGTCGTCGTCAGCTCAGCGAGCGGCGATGACCTCGCGCTCGCCGGCTCCATCGGCGTCCCGGCCTTCGTGAAACCCGTCGCGAGCGGATCCAGCGTGGGCGCCGCGATCGTCACGTCCGCCGCACAGCTGGCGTCCGCGATCGCCGAAGCCCTTCGCTACGACGAGCGCGCGATGGTCGAGGAGCTGCTGGGCGGCAGAGAGCTGACGGTCGCGGTGATCGGCAACGACGAGCTCGTGCCGCTTCCGGTCATCGAGATCGTCACGAAGCGCGAGTTCTTCGACTACACCGCGAAGTACAGCGCCGGTGAGAGCGAGGAGATCGTGCCCGCGCACATCCCGGACGACGTCGCGCGCCGCGCGCAGGACATCGCGGTGCGCGCGCACGCGGCGCTCGGCTGCCGCGGCATGTCCCGGACGGACCTCGTGTGGTCCGGCGGCCGGATGGTCACCCTCGAGGTCAACACGATCCCGGGGATGACGGCCAACAGCCTTCTGCCAAAGGCGGCGCGCGCCGCGGGCATCCAGTTCGGCGATCTGCTGGCCCGCTTCGTCGACTGGGCGCTCGAGGACGCGCGCCGGCGCGCGCGCTGAGCACCCGCTCGCGCCGCTCGAGCCGCAGCAGCTCCCGCCGCCGCCGGCCCGCGTTCCGCGTCAAGGATCCAGCGCGCGCCGCCGCCGCGGTGATCGCGATCGCGTGCGCGGCGGCGCTGCTCGTCGTCGGTCTTGCGGACCTCGCGCGTCTCGACGAGGTCGTCGTGGTGGGCGCGAGGCACGTCTCGCGCGACGCCGCGCGCTCGCAGAGCGGGCTCGACGGGGTGCCGACGTTCCTGGCCAGCGCGGCCGATGCGCGTGCACGGCTGCGCACGCTGCCCGCCGTCCGGGACGCGCGGGTGGAGGTCGTGCTCCCGTCGATGGCGCGCATCACGCTCGTTGAGCGCGAGGCGGTCGGCCGCTGGGTCGCGAGCGACAACGTCGAGTGGTTCATCGACGCGAGCGGCGTGCTCTTCCCGTCGATCGACCGGACCGGCGCACCCGGGCTGCGGGTGTTCGACGAGCGCGCGCCGCGGAGTGCAGGCGAGCGCATCGATCCCCCCGCGCTCGTCGAGGCCGCGCTCCGGCTCGCGGCGCTCGCCCCCGGCGAGCTGCGCGCCGACGCCACCGATCTGCGCGTCGTCATGACCGCGGGCGCCAACGGACTGGTGCTGCGGACCGGTGCGAAGTGGGAGATCCGCTTCGGCAGTGCGGAGCACTTCGACGAGAAGCTCTTGCTCGCGAAGAGGTTCCTCAGGGACAACCCGACGCGGCGCTTAGACTACGTCGACGTGCGCAGCGCCGATCGCATCGTCTTCAGCCCGAATTAACCATTCTGTACTTCGTACTCGCGTCGCTCGTCCTCACCCGCGAGCCTCCGGGCTCGCGGTCTCGTCCTCGCTAGCGTGTGGCTTCCGCTCCTCGGTCTGGTCGCCGGGGTGCTGCTCGGTCTCGCGCTTCGCTTCAACCTACCGATCGAGTGGGCGCGCTACACCGCCGTGGGCATCCTCGCCGCGCTGGACTCGCTCCTGGGCGCCTTTCGCGCGGAGCTCGAGGGCCACTTCGACACCCGGATCTTCCTGTCGGGCTTCTATACGAATGCCCTGCTGGCGGCCGGGCTCACGTTCCTGGGAGACAGGCTGGGGATCGACCTCTATCTGGTCGCCCTGTTCGCGTTCGGCTGGCGCATCTTCCAGAACGTCGCTGTCATCAGGCGGCATTTCCTTTAGTCTCGGTCCCAGGCGGGCGGTCGCGCGGACGCAGGTGGGGAGCAGAAGGAGAGTCAAGGAAGGCGGACGCCCGTGACTGACCAGACCGTGCTCGTCGCGATCGACATCGGCACCACGAAGGTCTGCGTGCTCATCGGTGAGGTGGGCGGCCGCAGCGGTGGTGTCGACGTCATCGGCATCGGGCAGGCGCCCTCCGACGGTCTCCGGAAGGGCGTCGTCATCGACATCGACCGCACCGTGCAGTCGGTGGCCGCCGCCGTCGACGCGGCCGAGCGCCTCTCCGGCCTGAAGGTCCGCTCGGCGTTCGTCGGAATCTCGGGCAGCCACGTCGGGTCCCAGAACTCGCGCGGGATGGTGGCCGTCTCGGGCCGGCAACACGACGTGACGCGCGAGGACACGGTGCGGGCCATCGAGGCCGCCCGCGCGGTCTCCATCCCCAACACCCGCGAGATCCTCCACGTCATCCCGCGCGGCTACGTCGTCGACGGGCAGGAAGGCGTTCGCGATCCCATCGGCATGAGCGCCGTCCGGCTCGAGGTCGAGGCGCACATCGTCACCGCGTCGTCCTCGAGCGTCACGAACCTCACCAAGTGCGTCCAGAAGGCCGGCGTCGAGATCGACGAGCTGGTCCTCACGCCGCTCGCCACGGCCGAGGTCGTGCTCAGCGACGAGGACCGCGAGCTCGGCGTGGTCCTCTGCGACATCGGCGGGGACACGACGGACGTCGCCATCTTCCAGGACGGCTCGATCTGCCACTGCGCGACCATCCAGATGGGCGGGCGGAGCGTCACCAGCGACCTCGGGCTCCTCCTTCGAGTGACGCCGGACGTGGCCGAGACGCTGAAGGTGAAGCAGGGGACCGCCCTGCCGCTCGAGGTAGACCCCGACGAGGTCATGCAGATCACCTCCATCGGCGAGGAGGTGCCGCGCCCGATCACGCGCCGGCACATGGCCCAGATCATCGAGGCACGGACGGCCGAGCTCTTCGACCACGTGGCAAAGGAGATCGAGGCGGCCGGGGCGACGAACCGGCTGCAGGCCGGCATCGTGCTCACCGGCGGCGGCTCGCTCCTGACCGGGGCGGCACGGGCCGCCCGCGATCAGCTCGGCATGAGCGCGCGCGTCATGGAGCCCAAGGGCCTGGGCGGCCTGACCGATGCGATCACCGCGCCGCCGTACGCGGCGTCGTCCGGGCTGCTCGTCTGGGGCGCGAAGAACTGGTCCGCCGAGGGCCAGCGCGAGGGTGGGCGCGCACTCGAGGGGATGGGCGGCCGCCTCGCAAGGATCTTTCGCGGCCTTATGCCGTGAGCTACGACGCGCGACCCTTCGGCGTGCTTACGCACTGACCCAGCCGACCGTCTCGCAGCTGACCACGAACGCCACAGCGTCCGGCCGCTCGGCCCAGTGCTTGATGTCCGTCACGATCGCGTCGAGCCCGACCTGATCGAGCCAGCCCCGCTCCAGGGCTATGCGACCGATCCCGTCGAGCGTCGCAAGCAGGAACCGCGCGTACTGATGCGTCGTGTCCGGGGAGCCTCCGCCTTCGGTCACCGTACGTGTCTCGGTCCGGTCGAACCCGGCTTCGAGCACCAGCTGCCGGTGCTTTCGGCCGATGCGGCCGTCCGTTCCCTGGAGATGAAAAGCGCGCATCCGCAGCTCGAGGAACTGCTCGAACTCCGGTGTCGTCGGCCAGCGTACGGTCGTCGCGACGTCGACGTCGCACAGCCCGAGCACGCCAGCGCGCCGCAGCACGCGCCGGACCTCGCGGAGGCCGCGGACGGGGTCGGCAAGGTGCATGACCACACGGTGCGCGAGCGCGGCGTCGAACGAGCCGTCGGGGAAGGGCAGCTCGTACGCGTCGGCGCGTTCAAACCGGACGTTGGAGACACCGCGCTGGGCGGCCAGCCCCCGCGCTCGCTCGACTAGCCCCTCCTGCAGGTCGACCCCGATGACTTCGCCCGGGGCCACAGCCTCCGCCAGCCCGAGCGTGATCGTCCCCGGTCCGCACCCGACATCGAGGACGCGCATGCCCGGGCGGAGCTGCGGCAGGAGGAACGCCGCGTTGAGCCGGGCGGATCGCTCTTCGAGCTGCGCCTCGAACGACCTGTTCTCGCGCATGATGTACGCGTCAGGCATCGCCGGAGTCTATGTTCCTTCTCGCCGTTCTCGACCGATGGGTATACAGTTCCCGCAACAACAGAAGAACTCCGTGCGGCGGCCGTCAGGGGAGGGGCAGCGGCATGGACTGAGGTTTGGAGGCTGCCCATGCCCCTCCGGAGCGATATCGAGAATTTCGCTCTCATAAAGGTCGTCGGTGTCGGCGGCGGCGGATCGAACGCCGTCAACCGCATGATCCGCGCGGAGCTGATGGGCGTCGAGTTCATCGCAGTGAACACCGACGCTCAGGCGCTGCTCCTGTCCGACGCACCGCACAAGATCCGCATCGGCGACAAGGTCACAAAGGGCCTTGGCGCGGGTGCCGATCCCAGTATTGGTCGCAAGTCCGCCGAGGACGACAGCGAGAAGCTCTACGAAGCCCTCAAGGAAGCCGACATGATCTTCGTCACCGCCGGCATGGGTGGCGGGACGGGGACCGGCGGCGCTCCGGTGATCGCCGAGATCGCGAAGGACATCGGCGCGCTCACGGTCGCGGTCGTCACGAAGCCGTTCGCCTTCGAAGGCGCGAAGCGCCGCCTGCTCGCGGAGCAGGGGATCGCCGATCTCGTGGACAAGGTCGACACGCTCATCACGATCCCGAACGACCGTCTGCTGCAGGTCGTCGAGAAGCGCACGAGCATGGTCGACGCGTTCCGCATCGTCGACGACGTGCTCCGTCAGGGCGTCCAGGGCATCAGCGATCTCATCACCGTGCCCGGCCTCATCAACCTCGACTTCGCCGACGTGAAGACGATCATGACCAACGCGGGCTCGGCGCTCATGGGCATCGGCCACGGCAGCGGCGAGACGCGTGCGGCGGATGCCGCGCGTCAGGCGATCATGTCGCCGCTCCTCGAGCAGTCGATCGACGGCGCGCGCGGCGTGCTGTTCACGATCACGGGCGGCCCGGACCTCGCGCTGTTCGAGGTCAACGAAGCCGCTGAGATCATTCACGCCGCCGCGGATCCGGAGGCGAACATCATCTTCGGCGCGGTCATCGACGACCGTATGGGTCAGGACGTGAAGATCAGCGTCATCGCGACAGGGTTCGATCAGTCGCGTCCGCTACGCCGCATCGACCAGCCGATGTACAAGCGGCAGGTCGAGCAGCGTCCGGCCGAGCGCCCTACTCCGGCCGTCGCGCCGCCGGCGGCCGCAGTGACGAAAGCTCATGAGGAAAAGAAATTCGACCCGAATGACCTCGAGGTCCCGAGCTTCCTGCGACGTCGCTGACCGAGCTCCGGGCTCGTCCTAGGGCAGGCACCTTGGCATGACCTCTGCACCCCCGCTGCGTCAGAACCACGCAGCGGGGGTGTTGTTTTGGTACGGACAGATCGCGACGTCGCGGCACCGGTCGACCGCTGGACCGCCTGGCCCGTGTACTGGGGTCCGGTCATCCTCGGCGCCATGGCCGCGGTCGTCGCCACAGTGCTCTTCGGTCTCATCGGCACCGCGATCGGTGCGCACAAGTCCGGAGCGGAAGGGCGCATCACCAGCTGGAGCGGCGTCGGATTCGCGGGGCTCGTCTTCGCGGTGATCGCGTCGTTCTTCGCGTTCGTCATCGGCGCATGGGCGGCCGTTCGCGTCGCGGGCATCCGTCGCGCGGAACCGGCGATCCTCCACGGCGCGATCACCTGGGTCGTCGCCGTGTTCGCGATGGTCATCATCGCCGGTCTCTCCGGCGCGATATTCAACGGTTGGTACACCAGCCTCGCGCCAACACCGGCCGTGCCGGCGGTCCCCGGCCAGCCGGTCGATCCGAACCTAGCCATCGCGGTGCGCAACGGTGCGCTCGCGGCGGCCGCGGCGCTGCTCATGGGCCTGATGGGCTCGGTGATCGGCGCCTGGGTGGCGAGTGGCGAGCCGATGACCGTCGGCAACTACCGCGTGCGGGTCGAGCCGCTCGCGCCTCCGCGCACCGACCGAACGACGCGGATCTGAAAAGGAGGTGAGCAGATGGTCCTCATCCTGTTGTGGCTTCTTGGCGCGCCGCTTCTGCTGATCATCCTTTTGTTCCTGCTTGGGGTCGGCCGCTAGCCGATCCTTCAGGCGCATCGATCCCGCGGCGGGCCCCGGTCGTGTGACTCTCCGACGTCACCGCCGGGGCCTTCGCGTTGCTCGGTACTAGATTTTGTGGCTCCCGAACCCATATCTTGTGTATGTGCGCTGCCCTTCCTGCGGTCACCAGGAGACCCGCGTCGTCGACTCGCGCGAGGCGGAGGACGGCGATTCGATCCGTCGCCGCCGAGCCTGCGACTCGTGTGGTGAGCGATTCACGACCCGCGAGCGTTCTGAGTCCGCGCGCATCCAGGTCGTCAAGCGCGACGGCTCGCGCCAGGAGTTCGACCGCCGCAAGCTCGCGAGCGCCATCGGCAAGGCGGCCTCGAAGCAGCTCGCACCCGACGCGATCGATCGGCTCATCGATGACCTGGAGACGACGATCCGGCAGAGCGGCACGTCCGAGGTCGGGTCGCAGCGGATCGGCGAGATGGTGCTCGAGCGCCTCGCGGAGTCCGATCCAATGAGCTATCTGCGGTTCAAGATCGTCTACGCGGGCCTTCAGGATCCGGACGCGCTGTACGACGAGCTCGAGACGCTCGTTCGTCGCCGGCAGGAAGCACGCGATCGCCGTTTCGCCGAGCAGACCGTGCTGCCGATCGAACCTGCCGTCGCGGTCGCTGGTCGGCGTCGACGCCGCTGACGATCACGCGCACGGACCACAGCACCGCGGGTGACACGGCGAGTCGAGAACCCCGAGCCGGGGCAGGACCCGCGGCGCATATGTCGGCCGCTGCATCGTGACGCTCCGCGCCGTGCTGTGGGATCTCGACGGCACGCTGACGGACAGCGTGCGTTTCGTCGTCGATACGGCGAATCGCGTCATCGAGGCGCACGGTGGATCGCCGCTCGCGTTCGAGAGCGTCGGCGCGATGACGGGACTGCCACTCGAAGAGATCTTCCGCATGGCGTGGCCGGATCTCACCCCCGACGACGCGCAGCGGTATCGCACCGAGTACCGCGACATCTACGACCGCGAGATGATCCCCGCGACCCGGCTCTACGACGGCGCGCGCGAGACGCTGCACGCCTTCCACGAGGCGGGTCTGCTGCAGGCGACCGTCACCGGCAAGCGGGCCGCGGACTGCGAACGCATCCTGCGCGGCCTTGGCATCGCGGACGAGATCGACGTGTACCTCGGCGGCGACTCGGTGTCGCGCCACAAGCCCGCTCCGGACCTCGCGCAGCATGCGATGGCGCGGCTGAATTGCGCGCCGGCGGAGTGCGTCGTGGTCGGCGACGCGAATGCCGACATCGCGATGGGGAAGGCGGCCGGCGCGCGCACGATCCAGGTGCTGTGGGGCTTCGCTCGCGGTCGGCTCGATGGCGCGGACCACGTCGTCGGCACGTGGGCCGATCTGCGCGACACGGTCTTCGCCCTCGCGGGCCGCTCCAACGCCATACTTCGCCGCGGTGGTGCTCTCGGATCGTGACATCCGCGCCGCGATCGCGGCGGGGCGCATCGGGATCGATCCATTCGATCCGTCGTGCGTGCAGCCGGCAAGCGTCGACATCCGGCTCGATCGTCTCTTTCGGAGCTTCCGCTCCAGCCGCCATGCGTACATCGATCTCGCCGGTCCGCTGGACGACATCACCGAGCTCGTCGAGGTGAAGGACGGCGATCGCTTCATCCTTCATCCCGGTGAGTTCGTGCTCGGCTCGACTCGGGAGCGGATCCGGCTCGCGGATGACCTCGTCTCCCGCGTGGAGGGCAAAAGTAGTCTGGGACGGCTCGGCCTTCTCATCCACAGCACGGCGGGGTTCATCGATCCCGCCTGGGACGGTCACATCACGCTCGAGCTATCGAACGTGAATACGATCCCCATCACGCTCTATCCCGGGATGCGCGTGGGGCAGCTGTCGTTCTTCCCGCTCAGCAGTCCCGCGGAGCGTCCCTACGGATCGCCCGAGCTCGGTTCCAGCTATCAGGGGCAGACCGGGCCGACGCCGTCTCGCTATCGGCTCGACGTGCCGGGGAAACGCTGATGTGCGCCACGTGCTTCCTTCTCGTGTTCCTCGAGGCGTTCATCAACGTGATCGCGCAGGCGCTCGTGCTCGCGATCTTCGTGCGGGTGATCATGTCGTGGGTCCCGATGCGTCTGCCGTTCGGCTTGAACGAGCTCGTGTGGAACGTGACCGAGCCGGTCCTCGCGCCGATCCGTCGCTACCTACCGATCGCGGGCGGCATGGACTTTTCGCCGCTCATCGCGTTCCTGCTCATCCAGATCGTCGCGAGCCTGTTGCTGCGTGTCCTGCCGCCCGCGATCCCAAACGCTCCGTTCTGATGCTCGCTGTCCGCCGCGACGGCGAACGCGTCTTCTTCAGCATCCGCGTCACGCCGCGCGCTTCCGCGAATGAGATCGCGGGCGAACGCGAAGGCGTCCTGCTCGTCCGCGTGACGGCGCCACCGCTGGAGGGCAAGGCGAATACCGCGGCGGTGGCCCTCCTGGCGAAGGCGCTCGACTTGCCGCGCACCGCGGTCCGGCTCGAGCGTGGCGCGGCGGCTCGAACCAAGCACGTCAGCGTGCCGCAGGAAGCCGAGGCCGGCCTCCGGCGCCTGACGAAATGAAGGCCGCGGCCAGGGCGTATGGACGGAGAATGACCACCCATGCGAGCCTGGCTGCGCTCTTTCCGGCAGCATTCGCCCGCGCCAGGCGCGTGACCTTCGAGGACGCGGTCCGCGAGCACCAGGACGAGATCTACGGCGTAGCCCTCCGGATCCTCGGCGACGCGGATGCCGCGCGCGACGCGGCGAGCTCGGCCTTCCTCAAGGCGTATCGCAGCTGGGACCGCTATGACCAGGCGCGCCCCGTCAGGCACTGGTTGCTGCGCATCGCCGCCAACGAGGCGATCAGCGTCGGCCGCACGCGCAGCCGCGAACGGTCCCGCACGACGTCCGTCGACGACGCGGCCGGCGTGGCCGATGCGGCGAAGACACCGGACCAGCTGCTCGAGTCACGTGAGGAGCGGGAACGCGTGCGCACGGCAGTCGCCAGCCTCCCCGAGCTCTATCGGGTCCCGGTCGTCCTGCGCTATTTCAGCGAGCTGTCCCTCGAAGAGATCGCCGCCGTGACCGGGCGTCCGGCCGCGACGGTCGGGGTGCAGCTGCTGCGCGCCCGCACCATGCTGCGTGCGACGCTGGAGGTCCGGCCGTGAACGATCCGCGCGGCGAGCTTCTGGACGAGACGATCCTTCGGCGCGCGCTGCGTCTCGAGCCGGACGAGCACGCACCGGCCTTCGACCCGGCGGCGATCGCGGCCGCGGCGCGGCAGCGGCCTCGCCTGGCGATGCTGAGCGCGCTCGTGGCGCTCGCTCTGACCGGCGCGGGTGCCGTCGTGACGTGGTCGACGCTCGCGGTCGTCCTGCCAGGGCTGGCCGCGGACGCGTTCGATGCGGCGCTCGGCGCTCTGGTGATCTTCGCGATCCCGGCCAGCGCGATCGCCGACGTTGCGCAGCAGCCGGTGGTGCCGCTCAGCCTCATCGCGGCGCTCGCCATCGCGACGGCGCACGAGCTGCGCGAACGCCGCATCACGGTCGCCGGCTGACGAGCCCATATGGAAGGTACGGTGCGACATGACAACGCGTCTTGAACGGAGCACGACGAATCGCGTCGTCGCCGGTGTGTGTGGTGGCATCGCCGAATATCTTCAGGTCGATCCGACGCTCGTGCGCGTCTTCTTCGTGGTGGGAACGATCATCACCGGTGGTCTGGGTCTCCTTGGGTACATCGTCCTCATCGTCCTCATGCCGCTGCCGGGACAGGCCGCGCCCTTCGTGAAGACCGCTGGTGTCACGACCACCGACGTCGAAGGCGGGGCGACGGGCGATGCGACGGCGACGGCGACGACCACTCCGGTCGTCGCGCCGCCGGCGGATCCCGAAGCCGCTGAACGACGCCGCGCCGCGGCGGGCATCTTCCTCATCGCGATCGGCGCGATCTTCCTGCTCAGCAACGCCGGTCTCTTCCGGATCGTCCGGTGGGATCTGGCGTGGCCGCTGGACTGCAACGCGATCGGCGCGCTGCTGCTCGCGCAGCGGATCCGTCGGTGACCACCCAGCGTGGGCTCTTCTGGCCGCTGCTGCTCATCACGATCGGCCTGGTCTTCCTGCTGGTGAACTTCGGCCTCATCCCCGGCGTGACGGCGCTGTCGCTCCTCAACTTGTGGCCACTGCTCCTCATCCTCGTCGGCGTCGACATCGCGATCGGCCGGCGGTGGCCGCTCGCGGCGCTCGGCATCGACGTCGCGGTCATCGCGCTCGGTCTCGCGCTCGTGGCGACGCAGCCGAGCGTCTTCGGCACAGCACCGTTCTGGATCGCCGACCGTGCTTTCGTCGGCGAGCGCGATGTATCCGTCGCCCGGCAAAGCGCGACGTCGCTCTCGCTCGAGATCAATGGCGGTGCCGGCCGTTTCCGTGTTGGCGGTGGCAGCACCGTGCTCGTCGAGGCCCACAGCGGTAACGACGATCTGCGTTTGCGCCGGGCCGACTTCGACAAGGCCGGTGCGCACGCCGACGTGCGCATCGAGCAGAGTGGGAACCGTCGCATGGGGAACGCGACGACCGACGTGGACACGCGGATCGCCAGCGACGTCCCGACGGACCTCTCGGTGAACGGCGGCGCCGGCGACTTCGTCATCGACCTCAGGGACGTGATGATCAGCCGCGCCGAGTTCAACGTCGGCGCGGCATCGCTCACGCTCACGCTGCCCAAGCCGACCCTGACGACGTCGCTGGCGACGGCCAAGTCGACACCGGAGGTGAGCATCGAGGTGAACGCGGGCGCCTCGAACATCGTCATCGAAGTACCGGATGGCGTCGATGCGCGCGTGACGACCGAGGGTGCGTTCTTGTCCCTCCGTAGCTCCAACACACGCGTCACGGTGAGCGGCAACACCGCCGAGACGCCGGGGTACAACACCGCGAACGCGCGCGTCATCGTGCGCGTGACCGCGGGTGCGAGCTCGATCACGATCCGCTGACGACCGCGCTCGACACGCGGCTCGTGCCTCGGACAGGCAAGCGCCGCTGGTGCGCATCGTGCAGAATCCCGCCGCATGTTCCGCCGCTGGCTCGAGCCGCTGCTCCGTGCGCAGGCCGTGTGGGCCGACCCGTTCGGCGATCTCCTCCAGCGCCTCTTCCGCGCGATCTACGGACCCTTCCCGGGGCTGCGCGATCTCCTGCACGGCACGTGGCTCGGTCATCCGCTCCATCCCGCGCTGACGGACATCCCGGTCGGCGCGTTCATCATCGGCACGGTCCTCGATCTCGCGGCGCAGCCGGTGGCCGCGACCTGGGCGATCGCGGTGGGGTTCCTCGGTTTGCTCGCGTCGGCGCTCGCCGGCTACGCGGACTACATCGATCTGAGCGGCACCTCGAAGCGCACCGGCAGCATCCACTCGACCTCGATGCTCCTCGCCGCGGTGCTCTATCTCGTTTCCCTCGGCGGCCGTCTCGGCTGGTGGCCGCTGTTCGCGGGGGGTGCTGAGTGGACGGCCGGCCTCGGGCTCCTTCTAGTCCTCGCCGGTGCGTATCTGGGTGGCGAGCTGGTCTTCAACCTCGGCGCGCAGGTCGACCGCCATGCGTGGCGGGGTGGGGGCACGAGGTGGCAGGCGCTCGACGTTGACAGCGTGCCAGAGGACAAGCTGACGAAGGCCAAGGCGGGCACGCAGACCCTCGTCGTCGTGCGCCGAGGCGAGACGATCTTCGCGCTGCACGACACCTGCGCGCATCAGGGATGCTCGCTGTCCGAGGGCAAGCTCGTCGACGACGGACGACGCATCGAGTGCAAGTGCCACGGCTCGCGCTTCGAGCTCTCCGACGGCAGCGTGAACCGCGGCCCGGCGGTCTACCCGCAACCGCGGTACGACGTCCGACGCTCCGAGGGCAAGATCGAGGTCAAGCGCAGCGATTGATTTCGTGCCGAGCGCTCGATCGTTCGGCGATACTGTCCGCGTGGCTGAAGCGACCGACACGATCCAGCGCGTCGCGGCGCGCGTGCTCACGCTCGCCGATCTCGAGGTCGAGACCCTTCGCGCGCTCAACAGCGAGTACCTGCGGCACCACCCGGAGGAGGTCGCTGCGTTCCTCAACGAGCGTCCCCCGGAGGACATCGCGCTGCTGCTCGCGCGGGCGCCGACGCCGGTCGCCGCGGCACAGATCCTCGAACGCCTCAATCCCCGCGTCGCCGCGGACGTCCTCGCGCTGCTCGACGACGTCCTCGTGCGCGCGATCCTCGCCGTCACGAATCCCGCGCGCGCGGCCCCGATCATCGGCGGGCTCGATCCGGCGGGCCGCGAGGCGCAGCTCGCGCGCCTCGACCCGCGCGTCGCAGAGCAGATCCGCGAGATGCTCCTGTACCCCGCGGAGTCGGCCGGCGCGCTCATGGATCCGCGCATCAGCGCCTTCGGCCCGGACACGACGGTCGAGGAGGCGCTGCGCAAGATGCGCACGTTCAAGGAGAAGGAGCTCGGCTCCATTTATCTGATGGACCGCGAGGGTCGCCTCGCCGGTGCCGTGCCGCTGGGGGAGATCGCGACCGCGGAGCCCAATGTCCCGCTGCGGGACCTCATCCGCGGCGAGCCGATCTCCGTGTTCGTCAACGCGACGCGCGAGGAGGTGGTGAAGGCGCTCGACGAGCGCCGCGTCGCCACGCTGCCGGTCGTCGATGCGGATTCCAAGCTCGTCGGCGTGATCCGCTACCGCGCGCTCGTCGCGGCGGCCGAGGCGGAGGCGACCGCGAGCATGCAGACGATGGTCGGCGTCGGCAGGGAGGAGCGCGCGCTCTCGCGGGTCCGCTTCGCGGTGCGGCAGCGCCTGCCGTGGCTCGAGATCAACCTCGCAACGGCGTTCGCCGCCGCCTTCGTCGTCGGCCTGTTCGAGGGGACGATCGCGCGCTTCACCGCGCTCGCAGTGCTCATGCCGGTCGTCGCGGGCCAGTCGGGCAACAGCGGGATGCAGGCGCTCGCCGTCACGATGCGAGGCCTGGCCTTGCGCGAGATCCGGCCGACGCACTGGCCGCGACTCATCTGGAAGGAGGCCGGTACCGGGATCATCAATGGCCTCGCGTGCGCCGCGGTGACCGCGGTCGCCGTCTACATCTGGAGCGGGAGCGCGGGACTCGCGGCGGTGATCGGCTCGGCGATGGTGATCTCGATGAGCATCGCCGGGATGTCGGGTGCGGCCGTCCCGCTGCTGCTGAAAGCCGTCGGCCAGGATCCGGCGCAGTCGTCCTCGATCGTCCTCACGACGATCACGGACATCTCCGGCTTCATGACCTTCCTCGGCCTCGCGACGGTCTTCGCCAGCCTTCTGGAATGAGCGCGGGCGCCCGCCGCCTCGCCGCACGCGCGCTGCTCGCGGTCGTCGCCCTGCTGCTCGCCTTCACCGCGCCCGCGGCCGCCGACGAGGGCTGGGTCATCGATCGCTTCGCCTCGGACATCGAGGTGCAGCGCGACGGCAGCCTTCTCGTCACGGAAGCGATCGATGTCGACTTCCAGCGGCTCGGCGATCGGCACGGCATCTTCCGGGAGATCCCGTTCCGTTACGCGTGGGATCAGGATCCGAAGATGATCCGCGTGTATCGCATCGACGTGCGCTCGGTGCGCGACGCGAGCGGCAAGGGCCTGACGTACGAGACGAGCGAAGAAGGCGCGAATGTCCGCATCCGGATCGGCGACGCCGACCGCACCGTCTCCGGAAAGCAGTCGTACCGCATCACCTACACGGTCTTCGGTGCGCTCAACACGTTCGACGATCACGACGAGCTCTACTGGAACGTGAACGGCGGCGACTGGGCGGTGCCGATGCGCGCGGTGACCGCGACGGTGCGCACGGCATTCGACGCGTTCACGTCGGTCGCGTGCTTCGAAGGCCCGCTCGGCTCGCATAAGGCCTGCCAGAGCTCCTTCTCTCCGCAGCGCGCGTCGTTCAGCGCAACGACCGCTCTCCCCGTGGGTGAGCAGCTGACGATCGTGACCGCGCTGCGCAAAGGGGCCGTCGCCGTCCCGCCGCCGATATTGCAGCGGCGCGAGCGCGGGATCGACGAGTACTTCGAGCTCACGCCGTGGACAGTGGGCGGCGCTCTCGTCGCGATGATCGGCGGACTCGGTCTGGTCGGGTGGCGTTGGTGGACCGCCGGCCGTGACGAGCGAGAGCGCCAGACGATCGTCCCGGAGTACGAGCCGCCGGAGAAGATGCGGCCCGCGCAGGCGGGGCTGCTGATCGACGAACAGGCCGACACCAAGGACGTGACGGCGACGATCGTCGATCTCGCGGTGCGCGGCTACCTGACGATCACCGAGCTTCCGGCGGAAGGGCTCTTCGGCAAGAAGGACTGGACCCTCACGCGCGTCCCGGCGAAGGAAGCTCCCGGAGCGCTGCAGCAGTACGAGCGGACGATCTTCGAGGGACTGTTCGGTGAGGGCCCGCTGAGCGCCACCGAGGAGCGCGTCGTCGCGCTCGTCCAGCGACTCACCAATCGAGCCATCGACACGGATGCGACGCAGACCGCAGCAGAGGCCGAGCCCACCGACGTGGTGAAGCTCTCCGCGCTGAAGCAGCTGTTCTACACCACCCTCGCGAAGGCGCAGCGCGAGCTGTACGCCGATTCGGTCGCGCGGCGTTGGTTCGCCGCCGATCCGCAGCGCGTCCGTCAGATCTACGCGGCGCTGGGCATCGGCGCGGTCGTGGTGGCCGGCTTCCTGGTCTTCTGGCTCGGCGCGTCGCTCGGTGCGGGTCTCGTTGGGCTCGGTGCGGTGGTGCCCGCGCTCGCGCTCATAGGCGTGGCGCCGCGGATGCCGCGCAAGACGCGAGAGGGATCCGAGCTGCACCGCCGCACCCTCGGCTTCCGGCACTACATGGAGATCGCCGAGACTGAACGCCAGCGCTTCGCGGAGCGCGAGAACATCTTCTCCGAGTATCTGCCGTACGCGATCGTGTTCGGCTGCGTCGAAAAGTGGGCTCGCGCCTTCTCCGACATCGACGCCGCGCGGGCCACGTCGAGCTGGTACACCGGGAGCTCGCTCGGCGCCTTCTCCGCGAACGATCTCTCGAACAACCTCAGCTCGTTCTCGAACCAGGTGTCGTCCACGATCGCCTCGACGCCGGGCGGCAGCGGTGGCAGCGGTTTCAGCGGCGGCGGATCGGGCGGCGGTGGCGGCGGTGGGGGCGGCGGCAGCTGGTGAGACGCCCTCGGGCCTAACGCACCTCTCCGAGCTCGGTGGCGAGGCAGTAGCGCCCACCACCCATCACCTGCGGGCGATCCGCCTCGGCCAGCGTGCATCGATCCGGCAGCCGATCGCTCACGTGCGGTAACTATGGCGGTGCGCTTGCGGGCCGCCAACAATAGGACCCGAATGCGCGATCACTCGGCGGTGATCCTTGGGAGCATCGCTGGTCCGATGCGGCCGCACCGGCGTGCGATGCCGGACGCGTCGCTCGTTGTCGCGGTCGTGGCGTTACTCGCGCTCGTCTTTGTCGCTTTGTTTGGCGAACGGCTCGCGCCGTACGAGCCGATCTACTTCGTCGTCGAACACGGCAGCGATCCGCGCCCGTACGAGCCGGGCACCGTGTTCCCGTTCGGGTCCGACGTGCGCGGAAGCGTTCTGGTCAGCCTCGTCCTGGCCGGCCGGCGCGAGTCCGTGTGGGTCGTCCTGCTCGCGGGC
>JBKPCZ010000026.1:0-11094 GCA_046727665.1 Chloroflexota bacterium | reverse complement strand
GTCGTGGATGGCGAAGAGCTCGCACTCTCCGCCATCGCCCCACGACGCGACGGCCGCGCCCCGCTGGAGCGCGCCGCCGAGCGAGATCCAGTCGCCTATTTGATGAGACCCTGCTTCTTCAGCCACTCCCTGGCGACATCCTTCGGGTCCTTCTTGTCGATGTCGGCCTGCTTGTTCAGGCCGGTGAGCTCAGCGGTGGTGAGCTTCGGCGCGATCGAGTTGACGAGCTTCTTGAAATCGTCGCCGGCCTTGGAGAGGTACTCGTTGCGGACCACCGGCGCGACGTTGTCCGAGAGCTGGAGATGCTTGTCGTCCTCCAGGAGGACGAAGCCCTCCGCGGCGATGCGCGCGTCGCTGGTGAACAGCAGCGCGACATCGATGTTGCCGCCCTTGAGCGCGGTGACGGTCAGGGGACCGCCGGTGTCGAGCGCCTTGAAGTCCTTGAACGTGATCCCGTATTTGTTCTTGAGACCGAGGGCGCAGAACTCGCGGTTCGGGCACTCCGCCGGTCCGCCGAGCACGAGCTGGTTCGCCACCGGTGCGAGATCGGAGATCTTGGCGAGCTTGTACTTGTCGGCCGTCGCCTTCGTGACGACGAAGCCGTTCTGGTCGACGGCCGGCGCGTAGTCCAGGACCGTGACGCTCTTCGCGTCCAGCGCCTTCTGCAGCGCGGTCGCGGTCTGCTTCGGATCGGTGGAGCCCGTCGCCGTCTTGTCGACGAACGCGAGGAGCGTCGCGAGGTAGTCGGCCTCCATGTCGATCTGGCCGCTCGTGAGGGCGGGGAAGACGATCTCGCGTGCGCCGAGGTTGAACTTTCGCGTGACGGTGTAACCATTGGCCTCGAGGATCTGGCTGTACAGCTCCCCGAGGATCAGCTGCTCGCTGAAGTTGGTGGAGCCGATGGTGATCGCGGGCTTCGGCCCGCCGGAGGTGCCGGCACCGCCGCAGGCGCTCGCGACAAGTGCCGCCACGATGAATGGGATCGCGACGCGGATGACTGGCCTCAACTGGGGACTCCTTCCGGGCCGCAGCGCATTTCTCTCGGCCCTCGCTGGCAGTATCACCCGCTGGAGCGGGCTACGTCCTCACAACGCTTGCCGCTGGATGCGTATGCCCGGCGAGAGCGCGGCCCGCTCGAGTGTGCTGAACGCGACCTCCACGGCGATGGCGAGAAGTGCGACGAGCAGCGCGCCGGCGAACAACCTGTCGTACTCCTGTAACCCGAGCCCGTCGACGATGTAGCGGCCGAGCCCGCCGAAGGCGACCAGCGCGCCCAGCGTCGCGGTGGCCACGACATTCACAGCGGCGGTGCGCATGCCCGAGAGGACCAGCGGCAGCGCGAGCGGTATCTCGACGCGTCGCAGGATCCCGGCCTCGCTCAGGCCCATACCGCGTGCGGCCTCGATGACGTCCCGGTCCACGTCACGCACCGCGACGTACGCGTTCGTGAGGATGGGCGGGAGCGCGAGCGGTATGAGCGCGAAGAAGGTGGGCCAGAAGCCGAGGCCGTTCTCGAGCCCGAGCAGCGTGCCGGCGATCGGGATGGCGAGGGCGATCGCGGCGAGCGAAGGGATCGCGCGTCCGATGTTCGCGACGTTCACGGCGATGAAGCCGAAGCGTCCGGTGTGCCCGAGGTAGAGGCCGATCGGCAGCGCGACGAGGATGCCAACGAGCACCGCCAGGCCGGACACCTCGAGATGCTCGAGGATCCGTGTCTGCACCGCGTCGCTCCCCCGATAGTGCGCGGGGTCGGCGAGCCATCGCGCGACGTCGCCGAGGAGGGTCATGCGGCGCGCGTCCACGGCGTGAGGCGCCGCTGGAGGAGGACGAGCAGCGCGTCGGCCGAGACCGCGAGGGCGACCGACAGGACGGCGCCCGCGATGAGCTCGGTCGTGAAGAAGCGCTGGATCCCGATGAGGATGAGGTAGCCGAACCCGCCCTGGCCGATGAGCGCGGTCACGGTCACGAGGCCGATCGTGCTGATCGTCGCGAGACGGACGCCGGCGATGATCACCGCCAGCGCGAGCGGCAGCTCGATGCGCCACAGGACCTCACGCGGCGCGTAGCCCATCCCGACCGCGGCCTCGCGCACGTCCGCGGGGACGCCGCGGATGCCGCGCACGATGTTGCGGATGAGGATGAGCAGCGTGTAGCTCACCAGGCCGATCTCCGCGGTCAGGATCGTGAGACCGGTGTACGGGATGAGCAGCGCGAAGAGCGCTAGGCTTGGGATCGTGTAAAGCGTGCCGGTCACCCAGGTGATCGGACCTTCGGTGCGTGGCGCGCGGAGGATCAGGAGCGAGAGCGCGAACGCGATGACGAAGCCGACGCCGACCGCGATCACCGTGAGCTCGACGTGCTCGACCAGCCGCGACGCGAACTCGTCGAGGTGATTGGCGATCCAGTCCCAGCGGATGATCGGCTCGCCCTCGGTCACGCGTCGCGGCTTTCCATCACACGTCCTCTCGGATCATGCGCCCGATGGTCGACAGCGTCAGCACGCCGAGGTAGCGGTCTTGGTCCACGACCACTCCGACCTGAGCTTCGCTCGCGAGCATGCGCGCGAGCGCGTCGCGCAGCGTCGTCGCGGGCGACAGCACCGGCGCGTTGCGTCCGACGCTCGCGCGGTCGACGGTCGCGTCGACGTCCGCACCGCCGACGGTCAGGAGCGCGAGCCGCTTCAGGCCGCGATCCGAGCCGACGAACTCGGCGACGAACTCGTCCGCCGGATGCGCGAGGAGCTCGCCGGGCGGCGCGAACTGCACGAGCCGGCCGCCGCGCATCACGGCGACGCGGTCCCCGAGCTTGATCGCCTCGTCGATGTCATGCGTGACGAACAGCACCGTCGTTCCCTGGTCGCGCTGGATGCGGAGGAACTCGTTCTGCAGCCGGTCGCGCACGATCGGGTCCACCGCGCCGAACGGCTCGTCCATCAGCATCACCGGGGGCTCCGCCGCGAGCGCGCGCGCGACGCCGACGCGCTGCCGCTCGCCGCCGGAAAGCTGGGCCGGGTAGCGCCGGCCGAAGCGCGACGGCTCGAGCCCGACGAGCGCGAGCAGCTCCGCCGTGCGCGAAGCGATGCGCTCGCTCGGCCAGCCGAGGAGCCGCGGCACCGTGCCCACGTTCTCGGCGATCGTCTGATGCGGAAAGAGGCCGACCTGCTGGATGACATAGCCGATGCGGCGCCGCAGCGCGGTCGGCTCCTCGGCGAGGACATCGTGGCCGTCGACGAGGATCGCCCCAGCGCTCGGCTCGATGAGCCGGTTGACCATCTTGAGCGACGTGGTCTTGCCCGAGCCGCTCGGACCGACGAGGACGCAGATCCTCCCGGCCGGAACGGTGAACGAGAGCTGGTCGACGGCGAGCTGGCCGGAATAGCGCTTCGAGACGTCGCGGAACTCCACCGTCGCGCCGCGCGTGCTCGCCACGGCTGGAGGATATGAGCCGGCGCGGCGTATCGTCGGGAGGTGAGCGAACAGCAGCGGCTGTGCACGCACCTGCGAGCGGCGAAGGATCACACGCCGAACACGCCGCGCGGATGCGAGGAGTGTCTGGCCAGCGGCGACACCTGGGTGCATCTGCGTCTGTGTCTCACCTGTGGCCACGTCGGCTGCTGCGACGACTCGCCGAACAAACACGCGACCAAGCACTACCGCGCGACCAAGGATCCGGTGATCCGCTCGTTCGAGAAGGGCGAGCGGTGGCGCTACTGCTATCCCGACGATCTCTTCGTCGAGTGATCAGCTAGGGCTTGACGCCGCGCGACGTCGCCGGGGTGGCGCGCCGCCGATCACTGGTCGAGCGGGTTGACCACCATTCCGTTGCGTTTGACTTCCCAGTGCACGTGCGGCCCGCTGGTGAGGCCAGTCATGCCGACCAGCGCGACCGCTTGGCCGCGCACGACGGTGTCGCCGACCGCGACGAGGGACAACGACGTGTGGTAGTGGCAGCTCTCGAGACCGTCGCTGCGCATCACGCAGACCCGACGACCACCGACCGGGACCCAACCCACCGCGTTGACGACGCCGTCGTCGGCGGCGAAGAGCAACGAGCCGAACGGCGCGGCGACGTCCACGCCGGTGTGGCTGCCCTGGACGAACTGCACGATCATCCCCGCTGCCGGCCGCACGAAGCGATGTCCGTCGTTGATGCTCTGTGAGCGAGAACGCGCGGTCATGTCGGCCCGCGCCATCCGGGCGACGTAGCCCGTGACCCCGCAGCGATAGACCTCGAGCCGCGTTGCCTCGAGCCCGGTCCGGCTCACCCCCGTGAAGTAGCGGCCGTCGGGGCTGAACAGGCGCGCGCCAAAGAGGTTCGGCAAGGTCGCGAAGGCATCCTTGCCATCCCAGACCTGGAAGCGGTCGAACGTGTTGCCCGCCAGTGCCGTCGGCGAAAGGACGCCGAGAAGCAGCTCTCCATCAGGTGACCAGCCGTGCACCGGACCAGGCAGGCTCGCGAGCGGCGCGCTCTGCACGCTCCCATCACCGTGCCGCAGGGCCACGCGATCCTGCGAGCGCATGAGCAGCGTTTGCCCTCGCGGTGACCACTCGGTGTAGGTGACATCCGGCTCGTCGAGCAGCGAGGTCTCGCCGGTGGCGGTCACGCCGATGTAGCGCGCCGTCGTGCCGTTGGTCGCATACCGCGTGATGGTGAAGCGCTCGCCGTCGGCGCTGAAGAACGCGTGGTCGTGCGGGTACCGCGGCACGACGTTGCTCGCGACGTGCGACACGGCCTGCGTCACGCCGCGGTCCCAGCTGCGGACCTCCCCGGCGTACCAGTAGTAGAGGACGTCGCCCACCCAGCGGACATCGGGCTGCGAGACCTCGATGGTCCCCACATTCGCGTCCCCTTGAAGGATGTGGACGTAGCCGTCGCTCTTCCAGAACGAAAGGAACGTGCCCGTTCCGGACCACTCCGGTCTGTCGCCCTGACCCAGCTCGCGCACCTCACCAGTGCGGAGGTCGAGAAGGCTGAGGACGGGGTCCTCTTCGTATCCGGTGATCGTGAGACGCGAAGGGATGACGATGACCCTGGCGACGGCGAGGGTCGTCGAGTCCGGCGACCACTTCGAAGCGATGACGTCTTCGAGCGTCGGGATCGGCTCGGGAAGGCTGCAGTCGAGCGGGTCGGCGGCAGCGGCGATCGACAGCCACGCTTGGTCGTCCGGTGGCAGATCGTTCGAGGCCTCGCTCGCTGCAAAAGGCGTGTCGCTCAGCGTGTCAGAGGCCTGGTCGGCCGCGACGGAGATCGCGCTCGGCGCAACAGAAACTTCGCGTCCTTGGACCGTTGTGACGGGCCCGCATATCAGCGATGCGACGGCGATCGCCACCGCCACGCACGCGACGAGCCACGTCCACGCCTTGCTCACGCCGTCGGAAAGCGCTGGTCGCTTCTGCACAGAGAACAGCCTGCGTGGACGCGCGCGCCGGGTCATGGACACAACGGGGGGTTCTCGCGCCCCGGCGCTCGTAGTGGTACGAGTGGAGAGCACTCGTCCGCACCGTGGTCATGGGTCATCCCCGCGACGCGTTACATGAGCGTGCACGAAAGCGTGCGAGCGGAAGACCGAGCCTAGTTCGTTATGACTAGAATCGCGCGGCACAAATCGAAGGGGAGGACCTCTTGAAGAAGCTCATCGCGATCACCGCGATCGTCGTGTCGCTCCTGATCACGACCGCCGGCAGCGCGTACGCGCAGACCGGCGACGCGCAGCCCGACGGCAACGCTCATCCCTACGTCGGAGCCTTCCTCCTGCCGCGCAAGGCAGATGGAAGCCTGCGCATCATCTGCAGCGGCACGCTCATTTCGCCCACCGTGTTCATGACCGCGAGCCACTGCACCGCGTTCGCCCTTTCGCAGAACCACCCGGACGTCTACATCACGTTCGATCCCTACTGGGGAACGGACCCCGGACACGACATCTTCTCGACGCCGTACCACGGCACGATCCACCAGAACCCCGACTACAAGCCGCCCTATCACGCGGACGTCTCGGTCATCGTTCTCGACCGGCCGGTGAGCGGCATCACGCCGGCGAAGGTCGCGCCCCTCGGCTTCCTCGATGGGCTTCGCGATGCGGGGACGATCAAGACGACCCAGTACCTCAACGTCGGTTACGGATCGGCCGAGCAGGAGATCGTGACGGGCGCGGAAGGCGGACCCGTTCTGGGACCGGTCTTCCCGTTCGACGGGATCCGCAAGTGGACGATCTCGGGCTTCTACGCTCTGGATCCGCAATACATCCATCTGAACCAGAACCTGTTCCAGGGGTACTCGGGAACGGGCTACGGCGACTCCGGTGGTCCGACGTTCGTCCAGACGGCGAACGGCCTCGTGATCGTTTCGGTCGTGTCGACCGGTGACGTCCCATGCTGGGCGACCAGCGTCAACCAGCGCGTCGACACGAAGGCGTCGCAGGACTTCCTCCGGGAGTTCGTCGCGCTCAACTAGCGATCGTTGCGCGGGCGGGGGCGCACGCTCCCGCCCGCGCTCGTATGTGAGGCATCCGGACGTGAGCATTGCCGACTATGCGCGTGTCCATCCGAGGACGGTGGCGGACTGGCGCCGGTGGCTGCGCGACAACCATGACAAGGCGCCGGGCGTCTGGCTCGTCGTGTACAAAGCCGCGACCGGAAGACCGCGCATCACCTACGAGGAGTCGATCCCCGACGCGCTCTGCTACGGCTGGATCGATAGCCTGAACAAGCCGCTCGACGATGAGCGCACCGTCCTGCTCTTCACACCGCGGAAAGCGGGGAGCGGGTGGTCGCGCACGAACAAGGACCGGATCGCCCGTCTCATGAAGGAAGGGCGGATGCGGCCGGCGGGCCTCGCGAAGATCGAGGCCGCGAAGCGGGACGGGTCGTGGAGGCTCCTCGACAGCGTCGAGGCGCTCGAGGTCCCGGGCGATCTGCGCAAGGCGCTGGGTGCGGCCGGCGCGCGAGCGTTCGAGGCGCTGACGCCCGGCCGCCGCAAGGAACACCTTCGCGCGCTCGTGACGGCGAAGAGGCCGGAGACGCGTGCGAGGCGGATCGCGGAGATCGTGAGGGCGGTGCGCGCGCCGGACGCCGCGACTACCGGCCGCTCTTGACGCGGTCCTTGTAGAACTTCCGGACCTTGTCCACCTTCGGGCGCGCGTTGAACAGGATGTAAGGACTCAGCGGATTTCGTGCCGCGTAGTCCTGGTGATAATCCTCGGCTGCATAGAAGCGGTCGAGCGGGACGACCTCCGTGACGATCGGCCGATCGAAGACCTTCGCCGCATCCAGTTGCTTGATGTAGGCGTCCGCGACACGGCGCTGCTCGTCGTTGGCGTAGAAGATGACCGAACGGTACTGCCGGCCCACATCCGGTCCCTGACGGTCGCGCGTCGTCGGGTCGTGCGCGATCGAGAAGAACACCTTGAGTATCTGTCCGAACGCGATCTTCGTCGGATCGAAGCGCACCTCGACCGCTTCCGCATGGTCGGTCCGACCGCTCGAGACCGTCTCGTAGTCCGCCGAAGCGGACGTGCCTCCGGCGTAGCCGTTCGTCACGGACGTGACTCCGTCCAATTGCCGGTAGACGGCTTCGACGCACCAAAAACAACCACCGGCGAGGACGGCCGTCTGCTCCGTCTGGCCGGTGGTCTCCGTGCCTACGGTGGGATCGGGGAAATTCTCAGGGGAGACGTTCACGCCCATAGGCTACGCCGATGGGACAGGGGCGATGACGCTCAGCGCGCCTGGACCTGCGGGCGGGATGGCCCTCCCGCGGGCGCGAAACGGCGAGGGCCAGCACCGTGTCAGCCACTGGCGCCCGGTGGGAACATCGGCGCGTGCGAACGGCTGCGCTCGGGTCCGCCTGCGCCGTGCTGCTGTCGGCCGTCGCCTGTGCGGCGCCCGAAGATCCAGCTGACTGCGGGCTGAGCGGCGTCACGCCGCATCCGGAGATCGGCGGCCAGCTCGTCTACAGCTGCGACCCTGTCGATCGTAAGACCGCGTTCTATCTCCTGGATGTCGCGTCGGGTCGCGTCAGCGTGATCGTCGACGATCGCGGCTGGAACGGGGACCCGGCCTGGTCGCCGGACGGAAAGCGCCTGGCGTACGTGAGCACCAAGGACGGCGCGTTCGACATCCACGTGAGGGAAGTCGAGAGCGGCACCGTCCACAACCTGACGAAGAACGGAATATGGAACGGCAACCCGACGTGGTCGCCCGACGGCGAGTGGATCATGTTCGACAGCGCACGCGAGGGGGCGCTCTGGTCCGACGATCAGCGCGGGAAGAATTACTGGAACTATCGCAACCTATTTGTCGCGCGGCCAGACGGAACGGATCTACGGCGACTCACGCGCTTGCCCGGCTACAACGGGAGTCCGTCGTGGGCGCCGCGCGGGTCGAGGATCGCGTTCTTCTCCGATCGGGGTGGCACCTACAACCTCTTCACGATGGGCGTCGATGGCGAGGACCAGCGTCAGCTGACGCATTGGGACGTAAGGGAGCGCGAAGGGGGCGGAGGTTACGCGCGCTGGTCGCCCGACGGCACCCGCCTGGTCTTTCAGGGCGAGAAGCCGAAGCCCGAGCCAGGGAGCGCGGCCCTGTACTGGATGTCCGCGGAGGGCGGAGAGATGCAGCTCATCACTGACGCCAAGGATTCTCTGCCCGATTGGTCGCCGACTGGAGACTGGATCGCGTTCGTACGAGAGATCGAACCCGCGCAGATCTGGGCCATACGACCGGATGGCAGCGGCCTCACGCAGCTCACTAGCGGAAAAAAGGGCAAGACATGGCCGCGCTGGCGACCGTGATCAGCGCGCCGCGCACGTGGCCCGCGATCACCGGAACGGCTGTGACGCTGGCCGGTGCCTCGATGAGCGTCGCCACGATGGTGCTCGCGATCGCCGACCGGCACAGCCTGCCGTTCTGGCGTTTCCAGCTGGCGGGACTGTCGATCGAGCAGACGTATGCGCTGCGGGTCGCGACGGCCACGCTCGGCATGCTCGTGTCTTCGGTCGTCGCCGGTCTCATCCTCTGGCGGCAGCCGCGAAACCGCTTCAGCTGGGCATTCGCGACGATGGCGCTTGGATTCACGTCGAACAGTCTCATGAGTCAGTACGCCGTCCATGGCCTGAACGTTGCGCCCGGGTCCGTACCTCTGACCGATCTCGTCGCCCGGGCCACGGCCATCCTCACCAACCCGACCATCATCGCTGTGCTCATCACATTCCTGTTATTCCCGGACGGTCGGCTCAAGTCAAGACGCTGGGCGATCGTGGTGGCGCTTGGTGTGATCGCCAGCATCAGCGGCGCCATCAACGATCTAGGTGAACCGGGCGGCGTCGCGGTGAATGCTTTCTCCGGTCGGCAGTTCGTTCCCGTAACAAGTCCTCCCGAGATCTGGCCGATCAGCGCCGCCTGGAGTCCGATCGCCAACGTCCTGGTCTTCGATTTCTCGCTGCAGCTGTGGGTCGAGACGGCGCTGGCGGTCCTCATCGCTCTCGCCGTCCTTCTCCGACTGCGGCAAGCGCGAGGAGAGACACGGCTGCAGCTGAAATGGTTCACGTACGCCGTCGCCCTCGGTGCGTTCGCGTTCATCCCAACGAGGATCCTCTGGCTCGACATCTTCTCGGGGATCCCGCGTCCCGTCGTCGAGGCCGTTGTCATCTGGGCGGAGTTCGTGGCGTTCGGCCTGGCGTTCGGATTGCTCATGCCGCTCGCGGTCGGCATCGCCATCTTCCGCTACCGCCTGTATGCCATCGACCTCGTCATCAGCCGGACGATCGTCTACGCCGGGCTTGCGGCGTTCGTCACCGCGATCTACGCGCTCACCGTCGCCGGCCTGGGCGGATTGATCGGAGAGCAGGCCGGGCGCGATCCGCTGCTCACGGTCCTCGCGATCGCGATCGTCGCGCTCCTCCTCGAGCCGGTGCGATCCCGGCTGCAGCGCATCGCGAACATCGCGGTGTATGGGAAGCGCGCGAACCCGTACGAGGTCCTGTCGGATTTCGCCCGGAGCGTCGGTCGCGCCGAGTCAGCGGACGACCTCGTTCCGCGCATGGCGCGCCTGCTGCGCGATGGGACCGGCGCCGCCTCGGTCCAGCTGTGGGTGAAGGTGGGGGAGCGCCTGCATCTCGCGGCCTCCGACCCGCCGACGCATGACGATCAGCGCACTGCGATCGACACGAAGGCGCTCGCATCACGTGCCGGTGGGACAGCGACGGTCATCCCCGTCTTCCACGAAGCCGAGGTCCTCGGCGCGTTCGTCGTGCTGAAGCCACGCGGCGAGCGTCTGAACGCCATCGAGAGCCGTCTGCTCGAGGATCTCGCGTCACAGGCCGGCCTCGTCTTCAGCCGGTTCCGGCTCCTCCAGGAGCTGCGCGAGTCGCGATCGCGCATCGTGGCCGCGCAGGATCTGGAGCGCCGGCGCCTCGAACGCGATCTGCACGACGGCGCGCAACAGCGGTTCGCGAGCGCGCTGCTCGCCCTCGGTATGGCGCGCGAGTCGAAGAACGGGACGGCGGACCCCGCGTCGCTGATCGAAGAGGCGTCGGTGCAGGTCCAGGCCGGTCTGTCGGAGCTTCGGGACCTCGCGCGCGGACTGCATCCGCCGCTCCTCACGGAGTCCGGGCTGCGCGCCGCGGTGCGCGCGCTCGCCGACCGCTCGCCGATCGTGACGTCGGTGCACGCGACCGATGGGCGTTACCGGGACACGGTCGAGGTCACCGCGTACTTCGTCATCGCGGAAGCCCTGGCGAATGCCGCGAAACACTCACGGGCGTCGAACCTGGACGTGAAGGTCGAGGAGCGCGACGGTCGACTGATCATCGAGGTGCGTGACGACGGGGTCGGTGGCGTCGAGCTCGGTCGCGGGTCGGGTCTCGTCGGCCTGCAGGACCGCGCGTCCGCGATCGGCGGCACGCTCGCGGTGGACAGCAAGCCGGGCGTCGGCACCGTCGTGCGTGCGGAGCTCCCGTGCGCGTGACGCTCGGACGCTGTGACCTGCGTGCGCGAGTCACGCGGCGTTCGGCTCAGCCGAGCTGATACGCGGTTGGATCGACGTGCGCGGCGATGAGCGTCGGCGTGTCGGGTGACGTCGCGCGCAGCGCCGCGCGGC
>JBKPCZ010000025.1:0-5082 GCA_046727665.1 Chloroflexota bacterium | reverse complement strand
TCTGGAGGAACACGAGCGGCACGCCGCGCTGATTACAGAGCTGGATGAAGTGAGCCGCCTTCAACGCTGACTCGCTGAACAACACGCCGTTGTTCGCGACGATCCCGACGCGGAAACCTTCGATCCGCGCGAAGCCGGTGACGATCGTCGTTCCGTACAGCGCCTTGAACTCGTGAAAACGCGAGCCATCCACGAGGCGCGCGATGACCTCGTGTACGTCGTACTGCGTGCGGATGTCGCGCGGGATGATCGTGTAGAGATCGCGCGGGTCGTGCGCCGGCGGTTCGGGCTCGGCGCGATCGTCGCCCCAAAGGATCGGTCGGTCGAGCTGCGCGACCATGTCGCGCACGAGCTCGATCGCGTGTGAGTCGTCCAGAGCGAGATGGTCCGCGACACCTGAGACCCGCGTGTGCACGTCGGCACCGCCGAGTTCCTCAGGTGTCACGTCGACACCGGTCGCGGCCTTCACGAGCGGCGGACCGCCGATGAAGATCGTGCCCTGGCCCTTCACGATGACCGTCTCGTCGCTCATCGCCGGCACGTACGCTCCGCCCGCGGTGCACGAGCCCATCACCGCCGCGAGCTGCGGGATCTTGAGCGCCGAGAGCCGCGCCTGGTTGTAGAAGATGCGGCCGAAGTGGTCGCGGTCGGGGAAGACTTCGTCCTGCCGCGGTAGAAAAGCGCCGCCCGAGTCGACGAGGTAGATGCAGGGCAGATGGTTCTCGAGCGCGATCTCCTGCGCGCGCAGGTGCTTCTTCACCGTGAGCGGGTAATAGGAGCCGCCCTTCACCGTCGCGTCGTTCGCGACGATCACGCACTCGGTGCCGCTCACGCGGCCGATGCCGGTGATGATCCCGGCACCCGGCGCCTCGTCGTCGTACATCCCGTTCGCGGCGAGCGCGCCGATCTCGAGGAACGGCGTGCCAGCGTCGAGCAGCGTCTCGACGCGCTGGCGGGGCAGCAGCTTGCCGGCCGCGAGGTGGCGGTCGCGCGCGCGCGGCGGCCCGCCCTCGCGCACCTTCGCGAGCTTCGCGCGCAGCTCGTCGACGAGCGCGGTCATCGACTCACGGTTCGCATTGGCTTCCGCAGAGGACGCGTCGAACGTCGTCGGGATAACCGTCACGTCGCGCTGGATGCTAGGTCGAGCCGCCGAAGCGCGCTCATCGGTACGCTTGCGGCCATCGACGATCCACAGATCCGTGACGCGATCGCGCGCAGCTTCCTCGCGCGCCTGCCGAAGTCCGCGCTCGACGAATTACTCGAGGGCGCGACGATGGAAGAGGTCGCCGCCGGCACGCTCACGTATCGTCCCGCGGCCGATCCGCGCGCGGCGCTCGTCGTCAGCGGTCTCTTCCGCGTCTATTACGAATCCTCCGACGGACGGCAGGTCACGATCCGCTACGCGCGGCCGGGCGACGTCCTCGGCGTCGTCGCGGCAGCGGGAGGACCGGCGCCGGTGCACACACAAGCGCTCACCGACGCGACGCGTCTCGTAATGGACATGGAGACACTCCGCTCGCTCGCGCGGCATGATCCCGAGGTCGCGTGGGGCATGGTCGAGGAGCTCTCGCGCATGGTTTATTCGCTCTGGCACGAGCTCGCGGACACCGCGTTCGCGTCGGTGCCGCAGCGCGTCGCGCGGCATCTGCTCGAGATCGCCGCGACGCAGCAGGAATCCGGCGCGCCGCTCGTCGCGCGCGTGAGCCAGCAGGAGCTCGCGGACCTCGCGGGCTCGGTGCGCGAGGTCGCCGCGCGCGCGCTCCGCGACCTCCGCAGCGAAGGTATCGTGCGCGTCACTCGCGCGGGCATCACGGTGTTGGATCCGTCTCGACTGGCCGAGCGCGCGTGGTCGTCGTGACCTAGGTCACTGACCGGGCGACCGGGCCCGCCGACACTGGGATCACACACAGGAGGTCCCGCTGCTCGACGCGCTGCGCTCCCGCGATTTCCGCCTTCTCGTCACCGGGCTGGCTGTCTCGAACACCGGCGCGTGGATGCAGATCTTCGCACTGGGCATCCTCGTCGTGCAGATCGCCGAGCGCGAGGGCGCGCCCGAGCTCGCTCCTTTCTATCTGGGCCTCATGGGCCTCGCGCGCGCGGTCCCTGGTCTCGTGCTCACGCTCCTCGCCGGCGCGGTCGCCGACCGCGTCGACCGCCGCCGCCTCCTTCTGATCACGCAGTCGACGATGGCGCTCAACGCTGCGGTGCTCGCGGTCGTCGCGCTCGCCGGCGCCGCGTCGATTCCGATCGTGCTCGCCGCCGCGGCGATCCAGTCCGCGGCCTTCGCCTTCGACAATCCCGCGCGCCAGTCGATGGTCCCGCGTCTCGTCCCGCTGCCGGTGCTGCCGAGCGCGATCGGCATGCAGTCCGCGGTGTTCAACGGCGCGTCGATCGTCGGGCCGTTCCTCGCCGGTCTCCTGTTCATCCCGATCGGCATCCCCGGCCTGCTCGCGGTGAACGCGATCAGCTTCGCCGCGATCATCGGCGCGCTCGGCCTCATGCGACCGCTGCCGCCGCTGGCCTCGCGCAGTGTGTCGCTGCTGGCGAGCGTCGCCGAGGGCGCGCGCTACGTTCGCAAGAACCCGACGCTGGTGTGGGTCCTTGTCGTCGCGGGCACGGTGTTCTCCACCGTCGGGCCGATGGGCGCGCTGCTTCCCGCTGTTGCGGGCGAGTCGCTCTTCAACGGCGTGAGCTGGCTGTCGCTCCTGCTCACCGGGCTCGGGCTCGGCGCCTTCACCGGCGCGCTGTTCGTGATGAACGTCGCGCGCTTCCGCCGGCTCGGTCGGCTGTTCGTGGCCGGCGCGATCGTGAACGGGATGGGCCTCGTCGCGTTCGCGATGACCGCGGAGCCGCTCGTCTCGCTCGTGCTCGCGTACGTCATCGGCCTGAGCGGCACGCTCATGGCCGGTATGGGGAACAACATCCTCCAAGCGACGACCGCCGATGCGTACCGCGGCCGGGTGATGAGCCTGTGGGGGATCCTGTTCATCGGCGTCATGCCCGTCGGGCAGCTCGCGCTCGGCGTGCTCGGGTCGCTGCTGGGCATTCACACTTCGCTGTTCGTCGGTGGCGCGGTCGCCTTGTCGGCCGGTGTCTATGCGGCGCGGCGCGTGCCCGCGGTCGTGAATTGGCGCGCGCCGTCGCGACCGCACATCGAGATGGGGGAGCCGGTGCTCACGCCGGCCGCCGGAGTGACGACGCTCAAGTAGCGCGTCGGGCGTAGCGTTACCAGCCTGATGACGCCAGAGCCGGAGTACCCCGGCGTGTACCTCGAGGAGATCCGGCCTGCGCACACCATCACTGGTGTGCCGACGTCGACGGCGGGGTTCGTCGGGCGCGCGTGGCGAGGACCGCTCGACGCCGCGCTCGAAGTCCGCAGCTTCACCGACTACGAGCGCATCTTCGGCGGCCTGTGGCTCGCGAGCACCATGGGCTACGCCGTCGAGCAGTTCTTCACGAACGGTGGCGAGCGAGCGGTGATCGTGAGGGTCGCGACCCGCTCCGGCTCCGGTCGCGCGGCGCCGGCGACGATCGACGTCGGCGGATCGCTGACGCTGGAAGCCGCGTCGCCCGGCACCTGGGGGCGCAACCTGCAGGTCGGGATCGCGACCAGTCCGGGAGAGGAAGACTCGGGCCTCTTCGAGTGCACGATCGTCGATGACCCGGCCACGGCCGCCGACAGCATGCACCGCGGCGGCAGCGGCGCACGCGAGGTCTTCGCCAAGCTGTCAGTCGATGCGCGGAGTCCGGACTTCGTGACGAGCGTCCTGGCCGAGCGATCGGCGCTCGTTCGCGTCTCGGGCGCGATCACCTCGGCGCCGGCCGCCGGGACGTACCAGGCCGACGCTGCGAGCGGCGCCGACGGCGTCAGCACGCTGACCGCGGCCGACGCTGCCGCGGAGGTCGACGGGGACGAGACCGCCCGGACGGGCCTCTACGCGCTCCTGGAGACGGACATCTTCAACCTGTTGTGCATTCCGCCGCTGACGCTCGCGGACACGCCGAACGAGCTGCCGCAGAACGTCGCGGACGTGCCGATGGCGACGCTGATCGCGGCTGCCGCGCTCTGCAAGCGGCGACGTGCGGTGCTGCTCATCGACGCGCCGAGGAGCTGGAGCGACGATCCATCGGTAATGGCCGATCAGTTCCAGGCGGTCGAGCGAAGCAACGCGGCGCTGTACGTCCCCTGGCTCCGCGCGGCCGATCCGCTCCGGGGCGGGGCGGTGCGGGACTTCGCGCCGTGTGGAGCGGTCGCCGGTGTGATCGGCCGCACCGACGCGGAGCGCGGGGTGTGGAGCACTCCCGCCGGCGCCGACGCCGTTCTCCGAGGGGTGCTCGGCCTATCGACCGACGAGGGGCCGTGGTCGCACACACGCGGCGCCGACCGGCCGGCGTCGCACCCACGCGACGACGAACGCCTCGCGGCGCTGGGCGTCAACACGATCCGCGAGCTTCCGCAGGTCGGGCCTGTCGTGTGGGGCGCGCGAACGCTGGACACGTCCGGTGAATGGAAATACGTCCCCGTGCGCCGCCTCGCGCTCTACCTCGAGGAGAGCCTCTATCGCGGCACCCAGTGGGTCGTCTTCGAGCCGAACGACGAGCCGCTGTGGGCGCGGATCCGTCTGAGCGTAGGCGCCTTCCTGCATGGGCTCTTCCGCCGCGGCGCGTTCCGAGGCGGGACGCCGCGCGAGGCGTTCTTCGTAAAGTGCGACCGCGAGACCATGACGCAGAGTGACATCGATCGCGGGATCGTGAACATCGTCGTCGGCTTCGCGCCGCTGCGGCCCGCCGAGTTCGTGATCATCAGCATCCGGCAGGTGAGCGACGCGTCCAGACGTTGTCGCGCCGACTAGCGCACGCCGGCCGCGGGAGTGACGACGCTCAAGTAACGGTCGCGCTGGCTATGTGAGCGCGTGACCGTTGCGGCAGCTCTCCGAATCCTTCTCGCCTTGTGTGAGTTTCACGCCGCACTTCGGGCAGTGGTCGCGGTCGGGTTCTTCTTCGTCGTCGCCGAACTTCTTCTTGTCTGGCATGCGACGCCTCCAGTGCGTGCGAGACGGTAGCACTGGCGCAGCACAGTCC
>JBKPCZ010000024.1:0-9204 GCA_046727665.1 Chloroflexota bacterium | reverse complement strand
GTCATGAGGCCGCCGCACAGATCGAAGAAGCGGCGGGTCACCTCGCCGTAACCGGCGAGGTCGAGCGCGTCGGCGACGAGGGCGCCGTCGCGCGGCCAGAGGTACGAATATGTGTCGCGATTGAAGCGAAGGACGTCCGAGTCGTTCCCGGCGAGGATCGCGCCACGGTTGTCGACCTGCGTGCGGATGATGAGCGTCGAGCGCTTGTACAGCCGCGCGATCTCCTCGGGCAGGTGGTCGGCGATCGACTCGTCCTTGTTCGCCCAGAGACGCCAGTAGTCCTTGGTGCGCGCGAGGAACGACGCTGGCGTTCGCTCGCGGACGAGCTTGTCGAGCTCGCGCACCTCTTCGTACGACGCGCCGGCGGCGATCCAGAACACGGCCGTCGAGCTGCCGCTCGCGGGGACGCGGAAGGTGAGCATGCCGACGCTGTCGATCGAGCCCTGCGCGACCGGGTTGCGCGAGAGCGCACCGTCCTCGGCGTCGCGCCAGGTGCCCTCCTTGCCCGGCGCATCCTTCTGACCGATCGCGAACGAGGTCAGGCCGAAGGAGTGCCCGCCCGCGGTGCCCGAGAGCAGGAACGCGCGCCGCCCCTTGTAGTGGACGATCGACTGCGAGCGCGGATCGTAGAAGGCGGAGTCGCCGACCTCGTTGCCGAACAGGTGCGCGTCGAAATGCTGGAAGGCGCGGATCTCGCGCTCGCGCCCGAGCTCGTCCTCGACCGTGAGCTCTTTGAAGTAGAGGTTCCGGTCGAAGTCGACGGCATCGCGACAGCGGAGGCGTATGCCGAGCGTCTCGTTGTGCAGCGTCGTGTCGCCGACCAGCGTCTCGTGCTCGTATTCGATGTGACATGTCCAGTCGTCACTGCCGACCCAGCTGAACTTGCCGTCGACCCACACGCCGAAGCGACAGGGCGCGCCGACGGTGTGGTTCTCCTGTCCGACGTGGGGGTAAAAGATGTCGCGCAGCTGATAGCGCGAGTCGAACGTGACGAGGAAATCGCCGTTGCCGAGCGGGAGGTCGCGAGGCAAATCAGACCCTGCGGGTCGCCGCGAGGAAGCGCTTCGCGTTCGCCACGACGGCGTCGTCGTCGCTCTTCTCGAGGAGATCGCCGCGAATGAGCGGCCCACCGATGCCAAAGCCGACGACGCCCGCCTTGAAGTACGCCGGGATCTCTTCGTACTCGACATTCCCCGTCGCCACGAGCGGCAGGTGGGCGAGTGCCCGACGGACGTTGGTGATGAAATCGGGTCCCCCGATGGTCGCGATCGGATAGACCTTGATGAAGTCGGCACCAAGCTCGGCAGCCTTCACCATCTCGGTGGGCGTCATCGTGCCGGGCATGGTCATGACGTCGCGCGTGCGGCCGACCTCGAGCATCTCGGGCACGAGCGCGGGACTGACCAGGAAACGGGCGCCGGCGAGCACCGCGTCCTCGGCCTGCGCGCCGGAGAGGACCGTGCCCGCGCCGACGATCGCGCCCTGCTGCGCGAAGCCGTCGTCCGTGGCGAGCTTCGCGATGAGCTCGTATGCGTCCGGCACGGTGAGCGTGATCTCGACCAGACGCACGCCGGCCTCCGCCATGGCGCGGGCGGCGCGTTCGGCGAGCTCGGGCGTGGCCGTGCGGACGACCGCGACCAGACGGTCCTCGCCGAAGATCCGTACCAGGTCGCGCCTCAGCGCGAGTGGGTGCTGCAGCGTCGCCATCTCTCAGCCAATCGTATCGCCCTCACGACCGCGCGATGGCCGCGGCGACGCGGCCGGCGAGCTCCTCCGCCGTCGCGACGTCCTCGGGCGCGAAGCGGCGCTGCGATTCGGCGTTGGTGAACGACATGGATCCGCGCACGTGCCCGTCCACGAGGAGCGGCACGCCCATCCAGGCGCAGATGCCGCGCTCGAGGAGCCGGCGGAGATCCTCGCTGCTCCGCGCCAAGCGCTGCAGACGATCGGGGCCGACTTCCTCCCAGATGACCGGCTTCGCATGGCGCAGGACGTCCCACACGGGATGCGTGCCGAGCGGATCGCGGCGGTAACGGCTCGCGACGGCCCAGTTCGCCCGCTCGACGTTGATGTCCAGCGCGGCGAGGGCCACGCGTCGCAGCGATCCGTCCGGCTCGAGCAGATCGATCGCGCAGAAATCGGCGAGCTTCGGAACCGCGAGCCGCACGATCTGCTCGAGGCGGCGTTCCACCGCGGTCGCCTCGCCGAGCGTCTCGCCGGCCTCGAGCAGCAGCCGCATCCGGCCCTCCGCCGCCTCTGCCGCGGCGCGCGCTCGTCGTTCGGCATCGAGCAGGGCGGCGCGGTCGATCGCGACCGCGACCCGCTCGGCGATGAGACGCAGCAGCCCGAGCTCGTCCGGCGTAAAGGTGTGTCCCCGTTGGCTCGCGAGGTAGAGCAGTCCGACGAGCTCGCCTTCGGCGTGCAGCGGTGCGACGACCGACGCGTGCACGCCCGTGCCGAGCAGCGCGTCGAGCTCGGCCGTCGACAGATCGAAGATCGCCATCGGACGGCGCGCCTGGATCGCGCGCTCGGCGTCGCCGCCCCGGACGCGCACCGAGGCGCGCGGCACCTGATCGAGGCCGATGGCGGCGCGCACCGCGAAGCTTCCCGCGGGTTGACCCGGCACGAGCACGAACGCCGCACTCGCTTCGAACACCGGCATGATCCGGCGCAGCATCTCGGGCAGCTGGTCGTCGAGCCCGCTGCGCGCCAGGGCCGCGTCGGTGATGCGCTGCAGCGCCTCGAGCCGCGCGGTCGCGATCTCCGCGTCTGTTCGTGCCGCGCGCTCGCGATCGAGGAGCTCGCGCCGCTCCAGATCCGCGCGTCGGAGCTCGTCCGCATCGCTCGCATCGCGGATGAGCGCGGTGCGCTCGCGGCGCATCATGCCGACCTCACGGATCATCGCCGAGACGATGAGTGCGGTGAGGCAGTAGAGGACGAGGATGAACGCGAGGTACGGCAGCTGTACCGGCAATCCGAGCGCGCCCTCGCGCCAGATCGCGAGGCCGACGAACTCCAGGGACACGACCAGTGTCGCCACGCCCGCACCAGCGTTCCCCAAGCGGAACGCGGCCGTGATGATCAGCAGGATGGCGAAGACCGTGAAGAGCATCCAGTTCGGCTCGGGCGTGATCGCGAGCATTCCGAGGAAGATGACGACGCAGTCTCCGGCGAATGCGACCTTCGAGATCTGCTCCTGATCCGCGACGCTGCGCGCGCGTCCGGACAGGACGTGAAGCAGCCACGCCCAGACGACGAGGAACGCCGAGAGCCCGAGCACGTAACCGAAACCGAGGTTCGGGACGACCGGCGCGAGGAGCAGCGCCACGATGGCGCCCGCGACGCGGGTCCAGGTGATGGCGCGCTCGAAGCGACGCGGTGCCGCGTCGATCTCGGCGCTCTCTGTGCCGCGAGCGTCAGCGCTCGATGAGGAAGACCCTTGCGGGAGCACCATCACCGCCTTCGAACTTGATCGCGCCACACGCGATCTCGTAGTCGCCGGGCCTCACGTCGCGCAGGTCGAGACCCTCGATGATCACGATCTGCGCGCCGAGGAGCGTCTTGTGCGTGGGATACCCCTCTTTCTCGGGACCCTGCGGCTCGATCGAAAGGTAGTCGATACCGACCAGCTTCACGCGGTGCTCGACGCACCAGCGCGCGGCGGTGCGATCCAGAGCCACGAAGTCGCGGTCGAACGGGCGCATCGGCTCCCGCCAGCGTTCGCTGTTGCGCGTCTTGAACAGCAGCCGCTCCGTGCCGGTGGGGACGCCGGTGCCGTCGAGCCAGGCGGCGCTGATGTGCCCCGGACCGTCGAACTCGAGGACGCGGCACGGCCCGACGAGCGCGTCGAGCGGCAGCCGATCGACGGTGGCCGCGCCCTCGATGAAGTGCACCGGCGGATCGACGTGCGTGCCGGTGTGGTTCCCGAACGTCACGATCGAGACGTTGGCCGAGTCGCCTTTCGCGATGCGCCGGAGCGGCGTCGTCCGCGGTCCGTCCTCCCCGGGCCACGTCGGCATGTCCGCCCGCATCACCAGCGAGACATCGTGCACCTTCATCGGCCGACCTCCACCACGGTCTTGATCTGAGACGGATCGTGCGGCAACGCGCGTGCCGCATCGGCGAGAGGCACGCGCCGCGTGATGAGCGTGCTGAGGAATCCGGGCCAGCGACGCTCGGCCTCGGTGAGATCGGCGATCCCTCGCCGGAAGTCGTCGGACTTCGCGTTGACAGTGCCGAGCACCAGGACGTTGTCCAGCACGAGCTTCCGGTTGATGGCGTCGGTCGCGACCAGGGCCGAGCGCATCGCGCCGGTGACGCTCGTGAGGAGCACCGCACCGTTCGCGCCCACCAGCTGCAGACACTCGAAGGCGACGGCGGAGTTGCCGGTGGCCTCGATCACGACGTCGATCCGCTTCGAGCGCTCGGCGACCGTGGCGAGCGGCGTCGCGCTGGTCGCGGCGTAGGCGATGCCGATGCGCGCGAGGAGCGCCTCCTTCTCCGGCTTGTGCTGCCGCTCGACCACGGTGACGTCGAGGCCCTCGAGGCGAAGCTTCATCGCCGCCAGGATCCCCACCGGTCCACCGCCGGCGACGATCGCGGTGTGTGGTTCCCACACCGTCATCCGGCGCTGCGCGACACCGAGATGCCGCCAGCCCTTCTCGGTGATCGTGAGCGGCTCGAGCAGCACGGCGACATCGGCGATCGGCTCGGGCACGACGAAGAGGTACTCCTCCCTCTCCCGGAAACGCTCCGCGCAGAAACCGTGGATGCCGTTGATGCCGCGCTCGCGGAATCCGCCCCACAGACACATGTCCTGCTCGTCCGCTCGGCAATTCGGACAGCCATCGGGGCGGCGAACGCTCGCGACGACGGGCGTGCCCGCCTTCAGCGATCCCGAGTCGCGCGCGACGCGGCCGAAGCTCTCGTGTCCGATCACCAGCACGTCCGCGCCATCGGGAGCACGCCCGTATTCGCCGCGCTCGATCTCGGCGTCGGTGCCGCAGAGGCCAACGCGCACCACATCGACGAGAACGTCGCCGTCGGACGCGGCCGGTTCGGACACGTCGCGCACCGCGCCGGACCCCGCGCGTCCCGGCACGACCGTGAGCGCACGCACTCGCGGAGCATATGGGGCCGTCGACGGCGATACTGTCGCGCGATGGTCACGCCGCGCGAGGTCGAGCGCGTGTTCCGCGAGGCGGGTGCATTTCGCGAGGGGCACTTCCTGCTCGCGTCGGGCAAGCACTCGTCGTTCTATCTCGAGAAGTTCCAGGTGCTGCAGTGGCCGGTGCGGACGGCGGCGCTCTGCGCGGACATCGCGGACTGGGCGCGCACGCTCGGGCCGCGCACGATCGCCGGACCGACGACCGGCGGCGTCATCCTCGCCCATGAGGTCGGGCGCCAGCTCGAGCTGCGCGCGGTCTACGCCGAGCGGATCGAGGGCGGTCGGGGTCGGGAGTTCCGTCGCGGGTTCGAGCTTGGGTCGGGCGAGCGCGTGCTCGTCGTCGACGACATCATGACGACGGGCGGTTCGGTCCAGGAGACGGTCGCCGCGGTCCGGACCGCCGGCGCTGATGTCGTTGGCGCGGCCGTCCTCGTCGATCGATCGGGCGGATCGGCGACACTCGATGTCCCGCTGCACGCGCTGTGGACGCTCGACATCCCCACGTACGCGCCGGAAGAATGCCCGCAGTGCGTTGAGGGCGTGCCGCTCGCGAAACCTGGCACGACCCCTGCTCCGGTCGCTCGTCGATGAAGGATCTCCTGCAGCTCGTCCGCACCCTCGTCTGGCTGGCCTTCGCTGCCGCGATCTATCAGGAGCTCCGCAAACCGCCCGAGGCGAGGACCTGGAACGGCAAGGTCGCGGGCGTCGTCCCCTACGACTTCCGCGTGCCGACGATCGACCGCCTGCGCGAGGCGTACTGGTCGCCCGAGAGCGATCAGGTTCTCTCCGAGAACGTCTTCGGCGTGGGCTGGGCCGTGAACATCCCGGCCGCCGCCCGAAAGGTCAGCGAGATCGTGTCGCAGTACGCCGAGTCGAGCGCCTCGCTCCGCCGCCGCGGACCAAGACGCGACGAGGCTTCGGCTCCACTCGACGAGCCCTGATCTCCAGGTAGGCAGGGAGCCAGCGCTCGAGCTCGTCCGCGGACCCGGGCTCGCCACCTTCGTAGCTCGGTGAGAACTCCCACAGCCCGTCGACCAGGAGTCCGTTCTTCGCGCAGGCGTTGACGAGATCGCCGGTGCGGTGGCCGTACTCGAGGGTACGCGCCTCGACCCTCACGGAGCCGAATTCCCAGAGCGCGTCCTCGAACGGGATCGCGCCGTCGTCGAAGTAGCGCTGCTTGAAGCCCCAGCCGGTGCCGGTCCATGTCTCCTGCATGCGCAGTGCTACCGGATGCATCGTCGAGAAGACGTAGATCCCGCCCGGCGCGAGCACGCGCGCGACCTCGGCGATCACGCGCTTCGCGTCGGGCACGAAGACCAGCGAGTGGTGATGGTTGACGATGTCGAACTCCGCGTCGCCGAACGCCGAGAGATCGCGCATGTCGCCCTGCACGAAGCGGAGCTTCGTCCCGCGCTCGCGCGCGAGAGCACGCACCGTCGCGAGCTGGCGCTTCGAGATGTCGAACAGCGTCGTCGTCGCTCCGAGCTCCGCGAACAGGACGGCATCCCAACCGCCTCCGCCCGCGAGCGAGAGCACGCGCTTGCCTTCGAGGGCCACGCCGCGAAGGCGGCCGCGCGTCAGCGCGTCGAGGAAGCGCCGTTTTCCGCTCGCGTCGCGCGGTGGACTGCCGAGCGGACGCGTGTATGGGATGCCCGCTTCGGCCAGGCGTTCCCACATCTGTCGGTTGTGCTCGCCGACGTCGTCGATCGCGACGCGCTTCGTCACGGAACGGATTCGCAGCACTGGTTCAGGTGCGCGTCGAGGAAGTGACGAACGCGCGCGTCGTCGTAGGTCTGCAGCTCGTCGATCCAGTTCCACGCGGTGAGCACGATCGTGCCCGGCGCGATCTTGTCGTACGGGCGGATCACCAGCTTCACCTCGCCGTACTTGTCCTTTGGGTACGTCGTGAGCAGCGCCTGAAGCGCCGAAAGTGACGCGGGCGGGACGTTGTTATAGGAGGCGACGACCCCGCCGTGCTCGAGGCTGTGGACCGCGCGCTCGTCCGGGACCGACTCGGTGTGGAAGCCCCACGACGTGGGCGCGGGCCAGTGCGGGCCTGAGGTCGGCGGGTATGACGGGTAGGGGATCGGCTGACCCTCGGTGATGTGATCGCCGATGCCGCTGCCCGGCCCCCTGTACTGACCCGCGCTCTCGCCGACGCCGAACGAGCGCGCGACGAGCACGACGATCACGACCGCGGCTGCGGCGGCGCCGACTGCAAGCCACGGGATCCGTCGATGCCAGGCGTAGTTGGTCTCCGCTCTCCCGCGCGACGAGGCGGCGCCCGATGCGCGCCCCGCGCGCTTCTTCTTGCGTGGCATCCCGCGTCAGTCGCCGAGCGCAGCGTCGACGGCGTCGCGTATACGCGCGAGGCGGTCCGTGCGCTCGGCCGCGAACCGCTCGATGCCGGCGAGGAGGTGCTGCGGCGAGAGGTGCGCCTCCGCGACGACCTCGTCCACGGTCCCGCCGGTGCGCCAGCGATCGTCCCAGTCGGACGTGAGCGAGTACTCCGCCACGACCGCATGCTCGATCCAGTCCCGCATGACGCGACGCGAGCGGTTGCTGATCACCATGGCGTCGATCCGGTCGGCGGCCGACGCGATCTCGTCACGGTATTCCTGGGGTTGCACGGCGAAGAGCTGCGGACTGATGGCGGCGACGATCTTCACGTTGAGGCCACGCTCGTCGAGCTGCGGCAGGATCTTGACCAGGTTCGCGGTCGTCGAGGTGCCCTGCACGAACACTGTGCCCATCCGCGGCTGACCCGGGCGATAGCGGCGCATGAGGTACGCCCCGCGCGCGGCCGCGAAGTGCGAGTCGATGCCGAGCGCCGCGCGGTCCGGGATCTCGACGTTCGGACGCGTGAGATGGAGCGCGACGATGGGCGCTTTGAGGCGCAGCGCCGCACCGAGCACGACCGGGACCTCGTTGTGCTCCCACGGATGGAGGTCGATGACGGCGCCGTCGGGGAAGAGCTGCGTGACGCCGGTCTCGAAGATGCCGAAGTGCGTGCGCGAGTCCTCGGCGGTCTCCGGACCGGAGTGCCCGGCGACCCAGAGGACCTTGCCGACGCGGAGCTCGACGTCTTGGGCGAGCTGGCTGAAGAGGCGCATCTCCCCGTACTTCAGATAGGAGAAGGCGCCGTAGGTCGAGCACGCGCCCCAGAATCCGTTGAACTCGTCGAACGGATCCTCGGCGAGGTTCACCGACGCGATGCCGCAGGCGACACCGGAGTTCGTGAACTCGGTGATCTGCTGCGGGAGCAGCGCGCCGTGGACGTTCGTGTCGCGCTGGTACCAGCCCCAGCCCTCGACGTCACCGGTCCCCTTCATGAAGCCCGCGATGTTCGTCGACTCGGCGAGGTCGGCCGACATCGCGATGAACAGCGGACGTCCGTACTCCGAGCGCGCGAAGCTGTTGACCCAGGAACCCCAGGTCGCGAGCGCGGCGCGGTTCGGCTTCTTCTCGCCGGGCTTCGCCCACATGGAGGCGGGATAGCGCTCGTAGTCGAAGATCCGCTCGTCCTTGAAGATCTCCTTCGCGCGTCCGCCCAGGAAGAACGTCGGCAGCTCGTCGGGAACGCTGCGCGCGATCTCGACCAGGCGGTCGGAGAGGTAGTCCGTGACGTCGCGGCGTGCGCCGAGCACCGACGCCGCGACGGCGAGGTTCCGCTTCGCCTGCGCACGCACGGCGGCCGCGTCCTTCGGCGCCTCCTGATCGACACCCTCGTACTCGACGCCGTACTTCTTCTGGAAATCCTTGCGCAGCTGCCAGAACAGCTCGCTGTTCATCGCGTGCGCCGTCCCGTGCGAGGCGTAGTCGTACTTGAGGTAGCCACGGCCCTTGCGGGTGCGGAACCAGCCGACGCTCGGGACGCGCTCGGGGTTGTCGCCGCGTGCGGCGTCGAGCACGACCTGCGTGACTTCGTCCCACTCGCTGCCCTGTTCCGTGCCTGTGACGCGCCAGCCATACGGCTCGAACCAATCGCGCGGCGTGCCGTGAACGACGCTCGAGACCGCGTTCACGTCGATCCCGAA
>JBKPCZ010000023.1:0-13529 GCA_046727665.1 Chloroflexota bacterium | reverse complement strand
ATCCGCCACGGTGTCGCCCACGGGGTCGCGGACAACGGGCGCGAAGGCCGCGAGCGCCGCGCCTCCGAGCAGCGCGGCGGTCAGGCCGCCGGCGACGGCCGCGAGCAGAAGTTTCTTGCCCCGGAATGGAACGTTCACATGTCCCTCCTTGGATGCGCTTACCACCAGTACCTAGCAGCGTAACGAGCCGGTTTCGTCCGCCGTACGGTTTTGGTCTCTGAGCCTCATCTCCTTACATCTCGTTAACATCCGGTGGCTCGTGCAGATCGTGTTTGCGGCCGCCGAGGCCGCCCCGTACGCGAAGGTCGGTGGCCTCGCTGACGTGGCGGGCAGCCTCCCGCAGGCACTCGCAGCGCTCGGTCACGAGGTCACGCTGTACCTGCCGCTGCATCGGTCGATCGACCGCGCGAAGTTCGAGATCGAAGACCGTGCACCCTCGCGCTCGGTGCCGTACGGCAAGACCAAGCTCCGCGTCGGCTATCCGAGCGTCATGCGCGACGGGGTCCGCGTGGTGTTCGTCCGCAACGATCAGCGCATCGGCCGCGATCGCGTTTACGGGGAAGCGGACGACGCGAAGCGCTACGCGTTCTTCTGCCGCGCGGTGTTCGAAGATATCCGGCACGCACCGCCGGACATCGTCCACGCGCACGACTGGCACGCGGCGCTGCTCGTTCCGCTCGTCGCGCGGTCCCGTGCGCTCGCGGCGACGTCGACGGTGTTCACGATCCACAACCTGGCGTACCAGGGTCGGACCGCGGCGAGCGTGCTCGCCCTCATCGGTCTGCCTCGCGCGCGCTTGCCCATCGAGGACCCGACCGAGGCGAACCCGATGGCGCGTGCGATCGCCGTCGCCGATGTCGTCAGCACCGTGAGCCAGCGCTACGCGAAGGAGATCCTCTCCGATGCGTTCGGCGAGAGGTTGCAGGGGCTGCTGCGCGAGCGCCGTCGCCGCCTCTTCGGCATCGTCAACGGCATCGACGTCGTCGCTTTCGACCCGGCGACCGATCGGAACATCGCCGCGCGCTACAGCGCCGATGATCCGAGCGGAAAGGCCGCGTGCAAGGCCGCGCTGCAGCGGGAGGGAGGGCTCGGCGCGGATCCACGTGCCCCGGTCTTTGGCGTGGTGGGGCGGCTGGTGGAGCAGAAGGGCATCGACCTGCTCACGGCGGCCGCGCCGGATCTTCTCGACGCCGGCGGGCAGCTCGTTGTCCTTGGGACGGGCGACCCGGCGTACGAGTCGAAGTGGCGCGCGCTCGCGTCCTTCTATCAGGGAAAGCTCTGGCTCACGCTCGGCTTCGACGCCGCGTTGGCGCAGCGGATCTACGCCGGCTCGGATCTCTTTCTCATGCCGTCGCGCTTCGAGCCCTGCGGCCTCGGGCAGCTCATCTCGTTCCGCTACGGCACGATCCCGGTCGTGCACGAGGTCGGCGGGCTCGCAGAGACCGTGCGCGATGTCGACCGCGACAGCGCGCGGGGCAACGGCTTCTCGTTCGCGAAGTACGCGCCCGCCGACTTCAACGACGCGATCGCACGCGCGATGAGGAGATATCGGGCGTCCACGGAGTCCTGGATCGATCTCGTGCGGCGGGTCATGCGCGAGGATCACTCCTGGGGCGCGTCGGCGAAGCGCTACGTCGATCTCTACAAGACGGCGTCGAGGGTCCGCAAGGCGGCGTGACGTCATCGATCGTTGACCTCGAGGAGGCGGTCGCCTCTCTTCCGGCGGTCGCCCGCGCCGCGGCGGGGCGCATCCTTTCGATCTCGACGACGGTCGGGCGACTGGATGCGCCGCCGGAGATGCACGATTGGATCCGGAAATTGTTCGGCTCCGTCGAGGCCGTCCGAGAGCAGCGCATCATCCGCGTGAACAACCAGGTCACGTTCGAGGGAGCCCTCTTCAACGAGCTGCGCGCCCTCCGGCCGATGGAGGTCAAGGGCGCGGACGAGGTACGTGCGACGATCGCGTCGTCGGCGAACGATCCGTTCTGCCGGCCTGAGACAGGAACGCCGGCCGACATCTTCGGCCGCGTCGAGGGAACGTACGGGATCACCGCGTCGAACGTCGCGAAGTACGACGGCTTCCACGGCGTGCTCGTGTTCAAGGAGCACGACCCGCTGGCACCGCTTGACGCGCGCGCGATCCGCGATCACCTGAGCACGGCGCGACGCTGGGCCGAGCGCGCACTCGAGTCCGATCCCGCGGCCCGCTACTACTTCCTGATGTGGAACAGTCTGTGGCGCGCGGGTGGCTCGATCGTCCACGGTCACATGCAGATGACGGCCACCCGAGGGACGCACTACCCGAAGATCGAGCAGCTGCGCCGTCAGGCTCTCGCGTACGACGAGCAGCACGGCAGCGACTACTTCGACGACCTGTGGCTGATCCACGACGCACTGGGGCTGGGCATCGAGACCGACGGCGTACGTTCGATCGCGTCGCTGGTCCCGATCAAAGAGCGTGAGGTCCTGATCCTTGGCCGTCCGGGCGCCGACGAATCGTCGCTCGCGCCGGCGATCGCGCGGGCCATCTCCGCCTACCGCGCTGCCGGCGTGGTCTCCTACAACATGGCGTTGTACGTGCCGCCGCTCTCCCCCGACGGCGAGGACTGGCGCCGCTTCCCGCCGATCGCTCGACTCGTCGATCGCGGCGACCCCGCGAACAAGACCAGCGACATCGGCGCGATGGAGCTGTACGCCGCCTCGGTCATCGCCGCCGACCCATTCCGGCTGGCCGAAGCACTGCGCGCCTGACTGCTAACACCAATTCGCCACCCTCTGTGCCACGCGGGCTATTGACGCGTCGGTCGCTGTCCTGCTTACTTTTGCGTCAAATGGCGGACCTCACCTTCGTATCGCGGCGCGATTCGAGCTTCAAGGAATTCCCGCCCGCCTCCGCCCAGATCGCGATGGTGCTCCCCTTCTACGGCGATCTCACGGTTTGGGTGCGCACACCGGATGCCGGTGGCTGGCACTTCCCAACGAGCGCGCGACGCTCGGGCGAGACGATCCTCGAGGTGGCGCGCCGCGAGCTCTGGGATGCCGCGCGGATCGTGGCGAACCGTCTGGATCTGCTCGGCGCGATCCGTTACGAGCTGCCGAAGCCGACGACCGCGTATGTATATATGTGCGAGCTCGAACGCCTCTCGTGGTGGTACGAGCTGCCGGACAAGGACAAGTGCGCCGAGGTCGGCGTCTTCACCCGACTGCCGCGTCCGATCGCGTCCGAAGCCGTCGAGATCGTCCTCGAAGCCGCGCTCCGCGCCCGACGAACCGGGCTCCGCTAGCCGCCTTTTCGGCGGCTCTGCAACGGTCTCCCAACGGTCTGGGTCAGTTCGTTACCTCGCCACTGCCACGGCCGCCAACTTGCGGCTGCGCTCAACCGTGATAAGCCGCGACGTGGAAGCTGAGAGAGCTGTGGAGCGGTGGGTCCGTCTCGGTGACGAGGTCATCACCGGCAAGATGGGCGGCGAGCGCGACGATAGGGCCCGCCGCGCGTGCGCTGTGTGCGGTACGACGTTCAACGTCCTTGCGAGCGACAACCGCGCGCTGTGCGCGCGGTGCTTCCTGGAGCGAGGGACTAGTCGAACGATCGACTGATCACGCGTATGAGCTCGTCGCCCTCCAGCCAGTCACCGAGATAGTCCTCACCGAAGCGGACCTCGAAATGCAGATGCGGTCCGCCCTCCTCGTATCCGGAGCTGCCGACCGCGCCGATGACCTGACCTCGCGCCACGGCCTCTCCGACGTAGAGGTCGGCGACAGCGTCGAGGTGCGCGTAACGCGTCACGACGTTCCGGCCGATGTCGATCCAGACCTGGCGTCCGCGGATGTGATCGAGCGTCGGCTCCGGCGTGTACCCGAGGGCGATCGCGGCTCTCAGCGCGACATCCAGCGTTTCCGGGTCCCAATCGGCGAACTCGCGGTCCACCCGTATCACGATCCCCGCAGCGGCCGCGCGCACCGGCGTCCCTCGGTCCGCGGGGAAGTCGATGCCCTCGTGCCAGCCGGCGCGATACTCGCGCGGCGAGTTCGGGAGTAGCTCAGGCGCGGTCGGGATCTCCGCGCCTTCGATCGGGATCAGCAGACCGCGAACGACGGGGGATATCCCCCTCCCCTGACTGGGGGAACTTCCGATGGGGTGATCGACGTCCGCACGCGCGGTCTCCGCTGGATCGGCGGTAGCGCGCGGGGCCGTATTCACTGCGTCTGATGGCGCTTTCGAGGCTCGTCCCGCGGCCGTTGCGGCGACCGCGATCGCCGCGAATACGAAGACGAGAAGTACAGCGAGTGCCGGTCGCATATACGAAGACGCTACTGCAGCACCTCGATAATGCACGCGTGGCACAGGAGCATTCGGTCTTCACCTGGGACCCGGTCGGTGCGCGTTGGATCCACGAGCGCGGGCCGGAGATGACAACACCGCCGGCGCCGCCGGACATCCACGCGATCCAGACCTACTTCTTCGACCCCGAGGAGAAGGAATGGATCGCGACCGTGCTCGCGCCGTGGGGCCGTCAGCTTGCCGCGCAGTGGCAGGGCGCCTACAAGATCCCGGATGACGTCGCCTCGTCGAGAAAGAGCGCGCAGAAGAGCAGCCCCGCGCCGCTGTTCGCCATCGTCCTCGTTCTCCTCATCGTCGGCGGCGGCGCAGCCGCCGTCGTCGCTAACAGCCAGAACGTCCCGAACGCGAGCCCCGCTACGCCGTCGAGCGGTCCCGGCGAGACCGCGATCCCATCGGCGCCGGTCGCCGTCTCCGGTGAGCCGACGGCGACAGCGGCCGACGCGACCCCGGCGCCGACGGAGGCGCCCGTCGCGACACCGGGCAACACCGGCGCGAAGACCCCCGCGCCCGTCCGCACTCCGGTCCCCACGGTCGCGCCGCCGGCTGGGACATCGATCACGCTGGCGGACGGCAGCGTCGTGACATACAGCGGCCCGGCGCGCGTGAACATCGGCGCGGGATTCACGGTGACATTCACGGTCCGCAACGCGAACAACACACCCGGCACCGGTACGTTCCTGGTGAGCTTCGGCAACACCAGCACCGGCGGCGCGAAGACCACCTCCGGCACGCTCGATCCCGGCGGACGGATCACCTTGAACATGGCCGGGGCGTCGCTCCCGGGCAACTACCCGTTCGTCGTGAACTACAAGGGACAGCAGGGCCAGGTCGCGATCCTCCGCGTCGGCTAAACTCCTGGAAGCGTCAGTCCTTTAACGACCGGTCCTGTGAGGCCGGGAAGGAGTCAGCACCTGACCATGCTGCTTGGCGCCGACGACGTGCGTCGCGCCATCTCCCGGATCGCGCACGAGATCGTCGAACGCGACCGCGATCTCTCCAGACTCGCCATCGTCGGTATCCGCTCGCGTGGTGACGTCCTCGCCGCGCGGCTGCGCGACGCGATCCGGTCCAACGAGAACGCGACCGTCCCGCTCGGGTCGCTCGACATCACGCTCTACCGCGACGACCTCACGCGGATCGGATACGCGCCGGTCGTTCGCGAGTCGGCGCTCGACTTCTCCGTCGACGACCGGGTCGTCGTGCTCGTCGACGACGTGCTGTTCACCGGTCGAACGATCCGCGCGGCGATGGACGCGCTCGTCGACTACGGTCGCCCTCGCGCGATCCGCCTCGCCGTTCTCGTCGACCGCGGTCACCGCGAGCTGCCGATCCGTGCCGACTTCGTCGGGAAGAACGTCCCGACGAAGCCCTCCGACGACGTCCGCGTGCACCTCACCGAGGTCGACGGCCGGGACGAGGTCGAGCTCATCGCGCGCGAACGGGTGAGCGCATGAGGTGGTCGCGGCGACACGTCCTCGACACGGATGACTGGTCGACCGAAGAGATCGAGGCGGTCCTGGACACGACCGGCGCGATGGTCGAAGTGCTGTCGCGGCCAGTGCGCCGGGCTCCGCCGCTGCGCGGTCGCACGGTGGTCCTGTTCTTCGCTGAGTCCTCGACGCGCACGCGCGTGTCGTTCGAGCTCGCGGCGCGAACGCTCTCGGCCGACGTGGTGAACATCTCCGCCAGCGGCTCGTCGGTCGAAAAGGGCGAGTCGCTGTACGACACCGTGCGTACGCTGCAGGCGCTCGGTGGCGACATCGTCGTGATGCGTCATGCGTCGTCGGGCGCCCCGTACTTCGTGTCCGAGCGGACCGACGCGGCAGTGATCAACGCCGGCGATGGCTGGCACGCGCATCCGACGCAGGGGCTGCTCGATGCGTACACGCTGCGTGGCGCGCTGGGCGACCTCGCGAAGAAACGGATCGTGATCGTCGGCGATGTCGTGCACAGCCGCGTGGCGCGGTCCGACATCAACACTCTCGTCCCGCTCGGCGCGACGATCACGCTCTCCGGCCCGCCGACGCTCATGCCGAGCGCCTGGCGATGCGGGCAGGCGCCGTCAGGCACGACGTACGAGCCCGACCTCGACCGCGCGCTCGACGGCGCCGATGGGGTGATCGCGCTCCGGCTGCAGAAGGAACGGCAGGAGGGCGGGCTGCTGCCGTCGCTGCGTGAGTACACGCGTGTGTGGGGCCTCACCGAGGCGCGCGTCTCGCGCATGCGGCCGGACGCGCCGGTCATGCACCCAGGCCCGATGAACGAGGGCGTCGAGATCGAGGCTGCCGTCGCGCACGGCGCGCGCTCGCTGGTCGAGCGTCAGGTGACGAACGGGGTCGCCGTACGCATGGCGCTGCTCTACCTGCTCGTGGGTACGCCGACCCTCGAGGCGACTTGATGGAGCGGAACGAGCTCGAGGCCAGGGGCTATGGCGTCACCCCCGGATTCATCGACCTGCACGCGCACCTGCGGGAGCCGGGCTTCGAGGACTCCGAAACGATCGCGACGGGCGCGCGCGCGGCGCTGCGCGGCGGCTTCACGACGATCTGCGCGATGCCGAATACGCAGCCGGCGATCGACTCGCCCGGTCTCGTGGCGGAGATCATCGCGCGCGCGGAGGCGACAGGCGGAGCACGCGTGCTTCCCATCGCGACGATCACGCGCGGTCGCGCAGGTCGCGAGCTTGCCGACCTCCTCGAGCTCTCCGCGGCCGGCGCGATCGCGTTCTCCGACGATGGCTCGCCGGTCGACGATGCCCGCCTCTTCCGCCACGCGCTCGAGTACGCGCGCGCGAAGGATCTGTTGATCATCGAGCACGCCCAGGACATGGCGCTGTCCGGCAAGGGCGTGATGCACGAAGGTGCCGTGTCGGCGCGCCTCGGACTGCCCGGTATCCCCGACGCTGCCGAGGAGACCGCGGTCGCACGCGACATCGCGATCGCCGAGATGACCGGCGCGCGTCTGCATCTGACGCACATCTCGACGCGCGCTGCGATCGCGTCGATCCGTGCCGCCAAGAGGCGCGGGATCCGAGTCACCTGCGACGTGACTCCACATCACCTGTCGTTGACGGACGATTGGGTCGGCGGCTCGCGCGTGTTCGCGTGGGAACGGGAGGAGGGAGGCCGCGAGGATCGAGGACGGGAGGCTTCTCTCGCTCGAAACGGGCCTGCTCACGCGCGCGAACTGTCCAGCCGTCCTGCTTCGCAGTCTCAGCTCTCGCTCGAGAAGCCTCCCGTCCTCGCGGCTGCGTCCGGCTCGCTCGGCAGGGCTCCCACTCCCTCCGCGACGCCGTACGACTCATCCACCAAGGTCAATCCGCCACTGCGATCGTGGAGTGACGTCCGCGCGTTGTGGGAAGGACTCGCGGACGGCACGGTCGACGCGATCGCCACGGATCACGCGCCGCACGCGTCGGTCCGCAAGGATGTCGAGTTCGACCAGGCGGCGTTCGGCATCAGCGGTCTCGAGACCGCGCTGTCGCTCGTCCTCGGCGGCGTGGATGCGGGCTGGTGCGATCGCGACACCGTGCTGCGCGCGTTCACGACCGGACCCGCGGCCATCCTCGGTGTTCCTGTTCGTGACGACGACTGGATCGCGATCGATCCCGACGCGGAGTGGACGGTGACGGCGGAGTCGCTTGCCTCCCTCGGCAAGAACACGCCATTGCTGGGCCGCGCTCTCCGCGGGCGGGTCGTCTATGCGGTCGTGGGGGGCGAAGTGCGTTACGAAGGAGGTCTGCGTGGCGCGACGCCGGTCGGCTCTCGCTGAGCGAACTCTCGCCGAGGCGCAGTTGCATCTTTATGCATCAGAAACGTATAGTTATGCACCAATGACCAGGGCGGCGGTCTTGGCGCTCGAGGATGGCACGGCGTGGTGGGGAGAGGCGTTCGGGGACGCATCGGCCGCGTCGGGTGAGGTCGTCTTCAACACGGCGATGACGGGCTATCAAGAGATCGCGTCTGACGCGTCGTACAACGGGCAGCTCGTCGTGCTCACGTATCCACTGATCGGCAACTACGGAACGTTCGATCGCGCCGCCGAGTCGCGCCGACCCTGGGTCGAGGCCCTCGTGGTGCGCGAGCTGAACTCGACCTGCCGCGAAGACACGATCGATCTCGATGCCTACCTGCGGCAGTACGGTGTCCCGGGCATCTCGGGCATCGACACGCGGGCGCTGGTGCGCCGGCTACGAGCCAAGGGCACGATGCGTGGAGCGCTGCTGCAGGTGCCCCCCGACCTCGCGCAGGACGCGGGCGTCGAGCAGGAGGCCGTGGCGAAGGCGCGCGCGTCCGCGCCGCTCGGAGCGCGACCGCTGGTGGTCGAGGCGAGCGGAGTGGGGCGTCAGCTCGGCAGCGGCCCGAAGGTCGCGCTTCTCGATACAGGCGTCAAAGAGAACCAGGTGCGTTGCCTCACTCGACGCGGCGCGACCGTGCGCGTGTTCCCGGCGACCGCCAGCGCGCGCGATGTGCTGTCGTGGTCGCCGGACGGCATCGTCATCAGCAACGGCCCCGGCGATCCCGCGGCGATCCCACAGATCGCGCACAACGTGAAACTGCTTCTCGACGCCGTGTCGCAGCGCGGCACCGCGCGTCCGGTGCCGATCCTCGGCATCTGCCTGGGCCATCAGCTGATCGGGCGCGCGATCGGCGCGACGACCTCGCGCCTGCCATTCGGACACCACGGCGCGAACCACCCGGTGCAGGACGTGCGCAGCGGCGGCGTCGTCATCACCAGCCAGAACCACGAGTTCCAGGTCGACGAAGGTTCGATCCCGAGCGGCAGTGACTTCTACGTCAGCGCGCGCAACCTCAACGACCGAAGCGTCGAAGGCCTCGCGCATCGCACGCTGCCGATCCGCACCTACCAGTACCACCCTGAAGGCGCGCCGGGCCCACGAGACAACGAGCCCGTCTTTGACCGGTTCCTCGCGGATGTGCGAGAGGCGGTGTCGCGCCGATGAATTACCTCGCCGCGTCGGCGCTCTCGATGGTCGTCGTCTTCGCCGCCGTTACCTATATCGCCGGCCTCGACTACTCGCGGGCGCTGCGCGCCCACGGGCAGCCCGGTCTGCTCGGCTTCGACGACGATCGGGCGCGTGCCTACGGGTCTCGGGTGCTGCAGTTCTTCAGGGACGCGCTCGTCGAGAGCTCGCTCGGCGTCGTGCGCCGACACCACGATGAGCGTGTCCTCCAGCAGCGGCGTCTCGGCTACCTGATCGGCGTGGGCGGGATGGTCGTCAGCTTCCTCTTGATCTGGCCGCTCCTGCTCGCTTCGTGAAGGTCCTCATCATCGGCTCTGGCCCGATCACGATCGGCCAGGCCGCGGAGTTCGACTACGCCGGATCGCAGGCCTGCCGTGCGCTGCGGGAGGAGGGCATCGAGACGGTGCTCGTGAACTCGAATCCCGCGACGATCATGACCGACCCCGGCATCGCCGACGCGACGTACATCGAGCCCCTCACCGTCGAGGTGATCGAGCGGATCATCGCAAAGGAGCGCCCGGATGGCCTGCTCCCGACGCTGGGCGGGCAGACCGGCCTCAACCTCGCGGTGGCGTTGGCCGAGGCGGGCGTGCTCGAGCGATACGGAGTCCGGCTGCTTGGCACGCCGCTGTCCGCGATCCAGCACGCGGAGGATCGCGAGGCCTTCAAACAGCTCCTGGTCGGCATCGGCGAGCCGGTCCCGGAGTCCCTCACCGTCCACAGCGTCGACGAGGCGGTCGCCTTCGCGGAACGTGTCGGGTTCCCGCTCGTCGTGAGGCCGGCGTACACGCTGGGTGGCACGGGTGGTGGATTCGCGACGACTCGCGACGAGCTCATCGACCGCTCGGCGCGGGGCATCGCCGCCTCGCCGATCGGACAGGTCCTCATCGAACGGTCCCTCGTCGGTTGGAAAGAGATCGAGTACGAGGTCATGCGCGACGCGGGTGACACGTGCATCACGGTCTGCAACATGGAGAACCTCGATCCGATGGGCGTGCACACCGGCGACTCGATCGTCGTGGCGCCGTCGCAGACGCTCACGGACAAGGAGTACCAGATGCTCCGCAGCGCGGCGCTGCGGATCATCCGCGCGCTGGGCATCGAGGGCGGCTGCAACGTCCAGTTCGCGCTCCATCCCGAGCGCGCGCCCTCGGCGGATCCCGACGCGCAGATCCCGTACTACGTCATCGAGGTCAACCCGCGTGTCTCGCGATCCTCCGCGCTGGCATCGAAGGCGACGGGTTATCCGATCGCGCGCGTCGCGGCGAAGATCGCGATCGGCAAACGGCTGCACGAGATCGCGAACGCGGTCACGCAGCGCACCTCGGCGGCGTTCGAGCCGGCGCTCGACTACGTCGTCGTGAAGATCCCGCGCTGGCCGTTCGACAAGTTCCCCGGCGCCGATCGCTCCCTAGGCACGCAGATGAAGGCCACCGGCGAGGTCATGGCCATCGATCGGTCCTTCGAAGCGGCCTTGCAAAAGGCACTCCGCTCGCTCGAGGTCAAAGGTCAGGGCCTCCTGTGGGAAGCGCCGTCGTGGGTCGAGGTCGCCGAGCCGCTGCCGTTCCTCGATCGGTTCCTTTCGGACGGTGCGACCGACGATCGCCTCTGGCGTCTGTTCGCGGCGCTCCGGCGTGGCGCGACGGTCGAGGAGGTGCATCGTCGCACGCAGATCGATCGCTGGTTCCTGCGCAAGGTCGCGGCGATCGTTCGCTTCGCCGAGGACGAGCTGCAGGGGAAAACGCCGACCCCGACGCTGCTGCGTCGCGCGAAGCGCCTTGGCTTCGCGGACGCCGACATCGCGACCCTCGCGGGCATGCTCCTTGCCGATGTGCGCCGGCTGCGCGCGCAGTGGGGGATCCGTCCGGTCTACAAGATGGTGGACACCTGCGCAGCCGAATTCGAAGCCGTGACGCCGTACTTCTATTCGACGTACGAGACGGAGAACGAAGCGATCGCGATCGATGGCAAGAAGGCCTTGATCATCGGATCTGGGCCCATTCGCATCGGTCAGGGAATCGAGTTCGACTGCTGCTGTGTCCAGGCCGCCGGCGCGCTCCGCGACCTCGGGGTCGCGTCGATCATGGTGAACTCGAACCCCGAGACGGTGTCGACCGACTTCGACGAGTCGGTCCGCCTGTACTTCGAGCCGCTCGACGAAGAGTCGATCGCCGCCGTGCTGGAGAACGAAGAGGTCATCGGGCGCGGCGCTGAGAACGGGGCGGGCTCGCTCGCTGCGAACTCGCCCGCTCCATCCGCCGACGACACCTCCGCGGAGTTACCGCGGGCTCAACCTCCGCTCGCGAGCCCGCCCCATTCTTCCGCCGCGCCCTCGCCAGACCCCTTCGCCGCGCCCTCGCGTGGCATCTCGGTATTCACGCAGTTCGGCGGACAGACCGCACTCAATCTCGCAGAGCGGATCGAAGGCATCGGCGGGTCGATCGCTGGCACGTCGGCGGACGCGATCGGGCTCGCCGAGGATCGGCGCCGCTTCCACGAGTTCGCGGACGCGCTCGGCATTCCGCAGCCGCCAGGGGGAACAGCCGAGTCGTACGTCGAAGCGCGACGCATCGCTGGTGAGATCGGCTATCCCGTGCTCGTTCGTCCGTCGTACGTGCTCGGTGGTCGGGGGATGGAGATCGCGTACAGCGACGACGATCTCGAGCGCTATTTCCGGTCCGCGCTCGAAGCCGGCACGGGCCGCGTTCTCGTCGACAAGTACCTGCGCGGCAAGGAGGTCGAGGTCGACGCGGTGAGCGACGGCCACGACACGCTGGTCGCCGGGATCATGGAGCACATCGAGCGCGCCGGCGTGCATTCCGGCGACAGCTACGCGGTGTATCCCGCGCAGAACCTGTTGCCGGAGGAGCGCGACCGCATCGTGGAGCTCACGCGACAGATCGCGGCCGCATTGCCGGTGAAGGGCCTCCTCAACATCCAGTTCATCGTCGAGGAGGGACGCGTGTGGGTGCTCGAGGTGAACCCGCGCTCCAGCCGCACGGTGCCGTTCCTCACCAAGGTGACCGGCGTCCCGCTCGTCCGGCTCGCGGTCGCGATCTCGCTCGGATCCACCCTCGCGGCCGAAGGGTTCGCGCGCGACGACGGCCTCTGGCCCTCGGGTGACCTCGTCGCCCTCAAGGCGCCGGTCTTCTCGATGGCGAAGCTGCTTGATGTCGACACCTATCTCGGACCGGAGATGAAAAGCACGGGCGAGGTGATGGGCATCGATCGCACGTTCGCGCCGGCACTCTGGAAATCGCTCGTCGCCGCTGGCCTCGCGCCGGCCTCGAGCGGCAGCGTGCTCATCACCGTCGCCGACAAGGACAAGCAGGAGGTCGTCCCGATCATCGAGGGCTTCCACTGGCTGGGGTACGAGCTCGTCGCGACGAGCGGCACGGCGGCGCTCATCCGGTCCCTCGGCATCGACGTGCGCGAGGTCGGGAAGCTCTCCGAAGGCGATGACGAGATCCTCCGCGTCGTGCGCTCGGGCCGCTGCGCGGCCGTCGTGAACACGCCGACGCTCGGCAAGACGGTGGATCGCGACGGCTTCCTCATCCGACGCGCCGCGGTCGAGGCGCGCGTGCCCTGTCTGACGTCGCTCGACACCGCCCTCGCGGTCGTCACCGCGTTGCGCGCGAGCGCGGTCAGCTACTCGGTCGCGCCGCTCGCCGAATACCGGGCGCCCGCCGCGGTGGCGGCCGCGGACTGAGCCGATCGCCGGCGCCGTCAGAGCGCCGCGCGGCGCCGGCGCTCTCCACCGCACTGGTCGTTTCGGCCTCTCTGCTTGGCGACACCCTGCTCTACACGGTGCTGCCCGTGAGCGCGGCGTCGCTCGGGATCTCGCGACCGATGGTGGGTGTGATCCTGTCGCTCAACCGCTGGGTGCGTCTTCTGACCAATCCGATCGCGGCACAGCTGTACGAGCGTTTTCCTGCCGGCGCGCTCATCGTCCTCGCGATCGTCCTCGGCGCGCTGTCGACGGCGATGTACGCGCTTCCCGCTGCCCTGGCGGTGTTCCTCCTCGGCAGGCTGCTGTGGGGGTTCTGCTACTCGCTCCTCCGCCTCGGCTCGTTCCTCGCGGCGCTCGAGGATGCCGCATCGCACGCCGGCCGTCGCATCGGCGACACGCGCGCGGTCTGGGGCATCGGCTACTTCGCGGGCGCGGTGTTCGCGCCGTTCGCGATCGAGAGCGTGGGCTGGACG
>JBKPCZ010000022.1:0-4562 GCA_046727665.1 Chloroflexota bacterium | reverse complement strand
TTCGGGATCTTCAAGATCGCCAACGAATACGTCGGCTTCGTCCGCGACGACACGTTCGAGATCTGGGAGCGCCAGCAGCGCGCCGTCCATGCGCTCGGCACCGTCCGCGGCCGTCGCGGCGGCAGCCACGTCGAGCTTCGTTTCGAGATGCCAGCGCGGACCCGCGCGCTGATCGCGCTCTTCTTCGTCATCTACGGGATCGCCGCCGCCGGGCTCGCCTTCCGCGAGGGCGGACCGCTCGGACCGGTGGAGGAGCTCGTCATCGCGAGCGTCGGCGGTCTGGCCGTCGGGGCAGTCTTCGCCTTCGCGAGGGCGCGACAGCGCTCGGACCTGCGGGACTTCGTCGAGGGCGTGTTCCACGAGGTCCCGCGGATCTAGCGGGTTCCCGCTCCGTACACCAGCGTCGGGAAGTAGTACGCCATCTGTGGGAACAGCCACAGCGCCAGCATCGCGACGACCTGGATGGCGAGGTATGGGTACATGCCCTGGAAGATCTGGTTGAGCGTGATGAGCTTGCCCACCACGCCTTTCAGGTAGTACGCGGACATGGCGACCGGCGGAGACAGGAAGGATGTCTGCTGGTTGATCGCGACCATGATCCCGAAGAAGAACGCGTCGGTCGAGATGTTGTCGGGGAACCTCGTGTGGTACGTCTGCAGCAGCGGCAGGAACAGCGGCAGGAAGATGATCGTGATCTCGGTCCACTCGAGCGGCCAACCCAGCAGGAAGATGAGGAACTGCGCGACCCAGAAGAACGCCTCGGGCGTGAGGTTGAGGCCGAGGACGTACTCCGCGATGATCGCGCCCCCACCCAGCCGCGCGAACACGGCGGCGAAGATGCTCGAGCCCACAAGCAGCCATCCGACCATCGCCGACGTGCGGACGGTGAGGAACACCGACTCCCGCAGCATCGAGAACGTAAGCCGCCGATGGGCGGCTGCGAGCAGGAGGCCACCGAGCGCGCCTAGCGCGGCACCTTCGGACGGCGTGGCCAGCCCGAAGAAGATCGCGCCCAGCACGAAGAGGATGAGCGACACGATCGGGACGAAGCCGCGCAGGATGAGCCGCACCATCTGGCCAAAGTCCGCCTGTTCGCGCATCTCCTTCGGCACCATCGGCGCGACGGCCGGCTGCAGCTTCGCGCGCAGGATGATGTAGATCAGATAGAAGCTCGAGAGCATGAAACCGGGAAGGAACGCACCGGCGTACAGACGAGGCACCGACACGCCGGCGACGAACCCGTAGAGGATCAGCAGCACGCTCGGGGGGATGAGGATCCCGAGCGTGCCGGAGGCGGTGACCGCGCCGGCGGCGTACTGCTTGTTGTAGCCGGCTCTCATCATCGCCGGGAACGCGAGCAGGCCGAGGAGCGTCACCGACGCGCCGACGATGCCCGTCGCGGTCGCGAAGATCGTGCCCGTCGCGAGCGTCGCCACAGCAAGCGATCCAGGCAGCCAGCCGAACATCACCTGGACCGAGTGGAACAGCTCGTCGAGGATCCCCGCGCGCTCGACGATGTAGCCCATGAACAGGAACAGCGGGATCGCGACGAGGACGTCGTTCTGCATGACGAAGAACGTCCGCTGTACGACGAGGTCGAAGACGACGAACCCGATGCCGAGGAACCCGAACGTGATCCCGAGCGACATGAGCGTGAACGCCGTCGGGAACCCGATCATGATCGCGACGACGAGTAGCGCGAGCATGGTGAGGCCGAGGGCCTCAGGGCTCACGGGCTAAAGCTCGCTTTGCTTCGCGAGGATCGTTTCGGTCTCCTCCACGTCGGAGAGGCGCGGCGGCCACACACCAGTCCGCAGCGCGATGAAGGAACGGATCGTCTCGGCCACACCCTGGATGGCCATCAGGCCCGCCGCGATCGGTATCACCGTCTTGAGCGGGTAGAGCGGCGGCGCGGCTGCGGACGTGAACGAGCGCTCGTGGATGGACCACGAGTACGCCGCCCACTGGGAGCCGACCGAGACGAGCGCGATGATCCCGGGAAAGAACGCGAACAGGTAGAGCGCAAGGTCGACGGCTGCCTGCACCTTGACCGGCCACAGCCGGTAGAAGATGTCGCCGCGCACGTGCTGAGCGCGGGACAGGGCGTACGCCCCGCCCATCATGAAGAGGACGGCGTACAGGTAGTAGGACATGTCGTACGAGTAGTTGTAGGTGAACCAGATCGCGCGGATGGGATCGCCGAGGGGCTTGCTGAGATAGCGCATCGCGACGTCGTAGCTGATGAGGAGCGTGCTCAGCACGACGATCCATGCGGTGGCCTTGCCGGTCCACGCACTCAGGCGATCGATCGAGAACAGGAAGCGCTGCACCCCTCAACCACCGCACGCGTTCTGATTCAGATGAGGAACGGGGCTCTCGGTCACCCGAGAGCCCCGTCAGGATACGGCTGTCGCGGTCCGCTACGTCTTGAACATCGCCTTGTAGGACACCGGGTCGGGTGTCGGGATGTTGATGTCATCCGCCCACTTGAACACGCGCTGGGCCCAGGCCTTCTGCGAGTCGATGATCGCGACGAAGTCGGGATTGTTCTTCGACTCATCGGCGATGACGGCGTCCCAGGCCTTCAGCTGGGCGTCGAGCACGGATTGCGGCGTCTTGTAGACCTTCACGCCCTTGCCGGCGAGTGCCGCGTAGTCCTTCGAGTTCTTGTCCATGAACTTCCACTCGCCATTGGCCGACTCGGCCCAGGCCGCGTACTTCATGATCGCCTTCAAGTCGGTCGGCATCGCGTCGTACTTCGTCTTGTTGAGCGAGATCTCGAGGATCTCGCTGGGCTGGTGGTACGACCGCGCCATGAGCACCTTGCGCACGTCCGGCAGGCCGTAGACGGTGTCGGACGTCGTGTTGTTGAACTCAGCCGCGTCGATGACGCCGCGGTCGAGCGACGAGGCCACCTCGGCTCCGGCGACGGACACGACGCTCGCGCCCAGGCCCTGGTAGATGCCGGTCGCGAGGCCAACGGTGCGGAACTTCATGCCCTTGAAGTCGTCCGGGCTCTTGATCTCGTTCTTGAACCAGCCGAGCGGCTGATTCTGCATGGGCATATGGAAGAGCGAGACGATGTTGAGCTTCAGCTTCTGCTGCACGAGCTTCTCGTAGAGCGCCTGGCCGCCGCCGTAGTAATACCAGGCGAGCCACATCTGTCCGCTCATGCCCATCATCGGCCCGGTGCCCATGAGGCTCACCGCGTGGTCCTTGCCGTAGTAGTACGCCGGCACGTGATGCGCGCCGTCGAGCGTCCCAGCGTGGACGGCATCGATGGCGCCGTTGATATTGGTGACCGCGTTCACCGGCAGGGCGTCGATCTTCAGTCGGCCGCCGGACATCTCTTCCACGAATGCCTTCCAGTCGAGGAACAGCTCCTGGAAGATGTCGTTGCCGGCCCAGCCGGACTGGACCTTCCACGTGATGGTCTCCGCTCTTGTCAGGACCGTCGGCGCGGCCGAGCCGCCTGCCGGCGCTCCGCTCGTCGCAGGCGCGTTCTGCGACAAGCACGATGCGATGAAGGCCCCAAGGCCCGAGAGCGATCCGTACTTGAGGAACCCGCGACGCGAGAACTTCGAAAGAAGACTCACTGCGTTGTCCACCTCCTAGCGATGCCCGTCGGCGGCCACATTCGATTCTCGCTGATTCCGCCTGTCAAGTCGGCGTTTTCGTCAGGCGCGAACTTCCGCGTGGCTGCCCACTCCCTATACGTCGGAGGACGCGAAAGGGGTCACGGTCACGGCGGGGTCAGCGGACGCGTGCGAGGGCGGTCGCACTCGACACCGAGATCGTCCTGAGGGGTTGACCGGTCATCGCGTCGAGCGCCCAGATCTTCGTTCCATCCGTCGACAGGACATAAAGGCGTCGGCCGTCCGCGGTCAACGCGATGCTGCGCAGCGCGCGATCCGGCACCAGATGCGCCTTCAGGCCGAGCGTGGCGGTGTCCACGACGACGACGCCGGCTTCGGCGACGACGTACAGGCGGTACCCCTCGGGTGAGACCACCGCGGCGCTCGTCGGATCGATGCCCGCCGCCGGGGCCGTCGCGTTGCGCTTGAGCGCCTTCCACTGGAGAGACTGGAGCGTGTCGGCGTCGTACCGCGTGACCGTTCCCTCGACCGCATTGGTCGCGTACATGTGCTTGCCGCCCGGCGCCAGCGCAACGGTCCAGAACGCCGGCGCCGCCGGTCCTGAGCCGACCGGAAGGTCGAGGATGCAGGTGGCGTACCGGCCGTTCACGTTGAGCGCATGGATGAATGGGCGCCGGCCCGGATTCGAGTAAAGGCTGAAGTGCCAGCTGCTGAGCGTGCCGTCGACGGATGCCTGGTAGATGCCGGCCATCAGGCCGCGCGCGACGTTCGCCGGTGTGGAGACCTCCACCTGCTTGAGGTCGCCGATCGGCTTCTCGTCAAGGAGCCCGGTGCGGAGATCGAAGAGGCGCACGTTGTAGCGGTCATCGGGTTTGTGTTCGACGAGATAGAGGGTCGCGCCGTCATCGCTGACGACGTCGACGGTCATCTCGCCCGGGACCGAGATCCGCCGCACCGAATCGGTCT
>JBKPCZ010000021.1:0-3223 GCA_046727665.1 Chloroflexota bacterium | reverse complement strand
CTCACCCTTCCGTAGCGGGACGTGTACGTCTTCTCCAGGTGCGAGGCCATCACGCCGCGGCGCGTCGCGATGCCACGCCGCAGCAGGTTCGTCATGAGCTCCTCGCGGTCGAGACGGCACTCCTTCGTGAGGCGCAGGCAGTACGACTGGTAGGTGTGCGCCGCGTAGGGCGGCACATACGGGACCTCGATGCCGCGGATCTCCGAGAGCTCCTCGTTGTAACGCGTCGCCCTGGCCCGCCGCACACGAAGCAGCTCCTCGAGACGGCCCAGCTGCACGAGCCCGATCGAGGCCTGGATGTCGGTCATGCGGTAGTTGAAGCCGAGCTCGTCGTACGCCTCGATGATCACGCGGTCCGAGCGGTGGCGCTCGAGGTCGGACACGCTCATGCCGTGCGCGCGCAGCTTGCGCGCGCGGTCCGCCAGAACGTCGTCGTCGGTCGTGATCATGCCGCCCTCGCCGGTCGTGATGACCTTGCGGGGATGGAACGAGAACACGGTCTGGTGCGCGTTCGATCCCACCCGGCGTCCTTTGTACGTCTCGCCGATCGCGGGCGCCGCGTCTTCGACGACGTCGATCCCGTGTCTCTTCGCGATCGCGTTCACCGCGTCGATGTCGCACCCAAGCCCGATCTGGTCGATCGGCATGATCGCCTTCGTCTTGGCGGTGATCCGTTTCTCGATGTCGCTCGGGTCGACGTTGAACGTGCGCGCGTCGATCTCGCAGAACACGACGTCCGCTCCGGTGTAGAGCACGGCGTTGGCCGAGGCGATGAACGTGAAGGACGGCACGATGACCTCGTCGCCCGCGGTGACGCCGATGCTCGCGAGCGCGAGATGCAGTCCGGTGGTGCACGAGGTCGTCGCGATGCCGTGCCTCGCCCCCACGTACGCGGCGACCGCCTTCTCGAACTCGGCGACCTTCGGACCCTGCGTGACCCAGCCGCTCTTGATCGACTCATAGGGCGCACGCGCCTCGTCCTCGCCGAGCGCGGGCTTGGTGATCGGGATGTTCATCTTCTTTCGCGTTTCGGTCGCCACGTGCGCCTCCTTTGGACCGCTGGCTTCGTCAGACCGTCGAACCGGCGAGCGCTTCGCGCCGCCACGCGATGAGATGCCGCAGGCCGTCGTGCAGCGGCGTCCGCGCGCGGAAACCGAGCAGCTGCTCGGCCCGACGCGCATCGCCGTAGCGGCGCTGGGGCAGACCGCCGGCCGGCTGCGGCTTGAACTCGACGCCCACATCGCTGCCGGTCAGCTCGAGCAGCAGTGCCGCAAGATCGCGCATCCGCGTCTCAACGCCGCTGCAGACGTTGACGATAGCGTCGGTGGCGCGCGTCTCGCAGGCGAGCAGGTTCGCGCGGACGACGTCGTCGATGTACACGAAGTCCGCCGAGGCCGAGCCGTCGCCGAACAGCGTCAGGGGCTTGCCCTGATCGATGAGATCGAGCCAGCGCACCATCACCTCGACGTACGTCGAGCGGATGTCCATACGCGGCCCGTAGACGTTGAAGTAGCGAAGCACGGTCGTGTGAAGATCGCGCAGATGAGCGAATGCGCGCGCGAGCTGCTCGTTCGCGGCCTTCGCGGCGCCGTAGACGGTGCGCCCGCCGAGAGGATGGTCCTCGTCGATCGGCAGCCGCAGGGGCTCGCCGTACACGACCGCGCTCGACGCGAGGACGATGCGTGACACCTTCGCGTCGGCAGCGGCCTCGAGCACGTTGAACGTTCCGTCGACCATGACCTCCTGGCATTCGCGCGGCTCCTCCTGGCAGCGTGTCCATCGGAGCGCGGCCTGATGGAAGACGACGTCGGCGCCGGCGATGTTCGCGTGCACCGCCTCGCGATCGCGGATATCCAGCTCGACCAGGCGCGCGCGGCCGGTGGCGAGCGCGGATGCCAGGTTCTCGGGGACGCCGCGCACGAGCGCGTCGAGCGCGACGACCTCGCGCGCACCTGCGGCGAGGGCGGCATCGACGATGTGGGAGCCCACGTTCCCTGCGCCGCCGGTGACGACGACACGCGCGCCCGAGAGATGCCCCATGCGCGTCACAGCCTAAGCGCGGGTGTGAGAACGAGCGCGATGTCGCACATGCGTACAACTAGCGGCGCTCGTGGCCGCGGCGTCATCCGAAAGTCCTTGGTGTGTCGCTGGAAGACCGCACACTGACGCATTCGTCGCAGCATCTCGACAGGCGATAGGACGATTTTCCCCCGTTAGAGCGACCGAATGGCGAGAGATGATGATGCCCCCGTTGGGGCAAAATTCGCGCCGACGCGCAAGCTCGACGAGTGGGGCATACCGAAGGGAAGGAGGCCTGTAGACATGGATCTTCAGCACTTCGTACGTGACGAGGAAGGCCAGGGTCTCGTCGAATACGCACTCATCATCGCGGTCATCGCGATCGCGGTCATCGTCGCGATGGTCTTCCTGCGCGATCAGATCTCGAACATCTTCAGCAACATCGGCAACAACCTCACGTAATTCGACCGTCGCGGCGGGCGCTCGCACGAGGGCGCCCGTCGCGGCCGGTATCGTACGCGGCACCACCCGCTGCGCCGAGGAGTGCCGCCGTGTCTTCATCGATCGATCGCATCAAGGAAACGTGGGACGGCCGCGCGAAGGACACCGAGCTCCAGGGCTCGTACGTCACGATGGCCGACCGCAATCAGCGGATGCTCGAGATCGACGAGGCGCTCCAGCGCATCCCGGCCGGACAGCGCGTCCTCGACGTCGGCTGCGGCAACGGCTACTCGACGGCGATCTTCGCGAAGCAGGCCGAGCACGTCGTCGCGATCGATTACTCCGAGGCGATGATCGCGCGCGCGAAGCGCGAGCACGGGACGATCCCGAACATCACCTTCGAGGTCCGGGACATCCTGTCGCCGCTCCCCTATCCGGCCGCCAGCTTCGACGTCGCCGTGGCGCAGCGCTGCCTCATCAACCTCGGGACCTGGGAGCACCAGCAGAAGGCGATCGAGCACATCGCGCGGGTGATCAAGCCCGGCGGATACTTCGTGCTGCAGGAGGGGACGCGGCAGGGCCGCGAGGGGCTCGACCAGCTCCGCGAGCAGCTGGGGCTGCGGCGCATGCCGGACGTCCCGTTCAACTCGGACCTCGACGAGGCGGCGCTGTGGCCGTTCCTGCGCCGCCACTTCGAGATCGTGCAGATCCGGCGGTACGGCCTGTACGACATCGTGGCGCGGGTCGTCCACCCGCTGCTCGT
>JBKPCZ010000020.1:0-2952 GCA_046727665.1 Chloroflexota bacterium | reverse complement strand
GGTGTCGTCGTCGGCGTGCAGAACGGAGCCCTTTCGGACGACGCCTCCGACCGCCGCGCCCGCCGGTAGCCCGAGGGACGAGATGCTCCTGCCCGCCGAGGGCGTGCCCGGCGCGATCTCGGCCTCGATGAGCTCGAGGTGCGAGCCGGTTAGCGGCATGAGCGGCAGGAATCCGCCGGAGGGCAGCTCCTGCTCGATGACGTTCATGATCACGCGCGTCGAGGAGATCGTCTCGTCGATGCCGAGTGCCTTGAACACGATCTCGTTCTTCGGGTCGTTCACGCGCGCGATGACGCGCGGCACGTGGCACTTCCACTTCGCGAGCTGGCAGATGATGAGGTTCGCGGGGTCCTCGCCGGTCACGGCGATGACCGCATCCGCGCGCTGACACCCCGCCTCGAGCTGGTAGCGGCCCTCGTCCGCGGGCGCGTTCAGGACGACCGAGCCGAGCTTCTCCTCGATGACCTGCGCGCGCCGACGGTCGCTCTCGAGCAGCATGACCTCGTGCGATGACTCGAGGAGCGCCTTCGCGAGGTGGAAGCCGACCTCTCCGCCGCCGGCGATGACGAAGTACACCTAGAGATCCCCAGCCATCGTGGCCTCGGCCTGCTTCGACTTCTCGAGAAGGATCTTCCCCACCTCGGCGTCGCCCATGAGCATCGCCTCGAGGAGCGTGCCGAGGATCGTCGTGCGCGAGACCGTGCTGATGTCGTGTGCGCGGTACAGCGCGGCGCGGATCGGATCGTTGACCTTGGCGATGACCCGCTTCACGCCGAAGATCTGGCGCGCGATCTGCGCGGCCATGAGATTACGGTTGTCGCCCTGGGTGAGCGTGAAGACCGCGTCCGCCTTGTCGATGCCGGCGGTGCGCAGCACCTCCAGGTCCGTTCCATTCCCGAGCAACGTCGTGCCGGCGAAATCCTGGGGCAGGTGGACGAACGAACCACGGTCCAGGTCGACGATCGTGACCGCGTGGCCAGCTTTGTCGAGCTGCCCCGCGAGGAACGCGCCGACCCGCCCGCATCCGACGATGACGATGTTCAACGTGTCTCTTCCTGACGATACGCGAGCACCGCGCAGTGCGCTCCGACGTACACGCTCTGGACGGTCTTGCCGACGTACACCCGGCCTAAACGCTTGCGGTACGGCATGCCCAGCACGATGAGATCCGACTTGCGGTCGCGCGCCGTGTCGATGATCGCGGCCGCGGCCTCGCGCGCCTGCACCAGCTCGGTCTCGAGATGGGCTCCGGCTTGCTCGGCCACCTTCATGGCATCGTCGAGCACGCCCTCGCCGCGTTCGCTCTCGGGCTCGAGGATCGCGTCGAGCGGCAGGTTCCAACGCACCTCGATGACGTGGATCGCCACGATCTCGGCTTTCGCGGGCTTCCCGAGCGCGACCGCCACGCGGATGACCTCGGGGTCCACGCTCGTGCCCGCGAGCGGCACGAGGATGCGCTTCAAGAGCATGGCTCGCGGGAGTCTACCGTGATGGTTCGTCCGGCCCGCGCGGTGTGACGCCGTGCCCGGTGTCCTCCGAGTGATAGGGCACGTCGATGACGATCGTGTTCGGACGGAAGAGGAGCGAGAGCTTCAGCCGGAGCGCCGTCTGGCTGTGCAGGATCCACTCCCACCAGTTGCGGGGCACGAACTCGGCGAGCACGATCGTGATCGGACGATCGTCACGCTGATCGATGCGGTCGATGTAGCGAAGCAGCGGCTGGAGGAGCGAGCGGTACGGCGACTCGATGACGTCCAGCGGCACCTCGCGCGTCCAGCGCGTCCAGCGTCGCTCGAATTCCGCTGCGCTTTCGGCCGTGGTCGCGATATGCACCGCGCGCACCGTCGGAGAGATCGACCGCGCGAAGGCCACAGCCTGCAGCGTCGCGCGGTCAAGTCGCGCGACAGGGATGACGACCACCGGCGGCTTCAGCTGCGGGATCGGCTCGTCGGGCCGATCGAGGGTGAGGGCGTCCTGGACGGATCGGTAGTGGCGGTTGATGGCGTACAGAAGGCCGACGAGGATCGGCATGATCACCAGGACCATCCAGGCGCCGAACGCGAACTTCGTCACCGCGACGACGACGAGGACCGTCCCGGTGACGATCGTGCCGAAGGTGTTGATGAACATGCTGAGACGCCACCCGGGATTGCGTAGACGCCACCAACGCCGCACCAGGCCGCTCTGCGAGAGCGTGAACGCGACGAACACGCCGATCGTGTACAGCGGCACGAGCTCCGTCACGCTGCCGTGGAAGGCGGCGACCACCGCCGCCGACGTCAGCGCCAGGGCCACGATCCCGAAGGAGAAGGCGAGGCGCTCGCCGCGGAAGGCGAACTGCCTGGGCATGAAGCGGTCATCGGCCAGGACCGACGCGAGCCGTGGGAAGCCGGTGAAACCCGTATTCGCGGCCAGCAGGAGGATGACCGCGGTCGCGATCTGCACCAGGTAGTAGAAGGGCGTTCCGTCTCCCACGAGCGACCGGGTGAGCATGCTGTTGACCGTCTCGAACTCGAACCTGTCCGGCGCGATGCCGATGCGCGTCGCGAGGTGGGTGATGCCGAGGAACAGCGTGCCGAAGATCGCGCCCATCCACGCCAGGGTGATGACGGCGTTGCGCGACTCGGGCGGCTTGAAGTTCGGCACGCCGTTCGCGACCGCCTCCGATCCCGTGAGTCCAACGGAGCCGGACGCGAACGCGCGCAGGATGAGGAGCACGGCGAGGGGCTCGGTCCCACCGGCGGCGAAGGGGTGCTCCGGCAGGACCGGGTCCGGCCGCTGGCCGGTCGCGAGCATGAACATCCCGAGCGCGATGAGCGCGAAGAGCGCAAGCACGTAGATGTACGTCGGGGCCGCGAAGAGCACACCGGCCTCGCGGATGCCCCGCAGGTTGCCGAGGGTGATGAGAGCGATCAGCGCGATCCCCCAGATCACGCGGTCGTCGTGCAGCGC